>CAMJNC010000001.1 GCA_946407195.1 uncultured Treponema sp.
CTTCGCGACAATCCATTAAAGGAGAGTTTGCAGTTTTTATTTCTGGTGTAAAAAATATTAAGAATTCTGAAGAATCTACCGATAATTAAAGGGTAGAGGGGTAGGACGTTATGATGATAAATGGTGTAAACAATGTTACTCAGGTAAACAATGTTCAGAATCTCCGCAAAACCGAAAGCTCTGCAAAGGTAGACCGCGATTACGATTCTATCAGCGTTTCTGCAGAAGCCAAAGAAATGGCTGAAGTTTACTACATGGAGAAAGTTGCAAACGAGACTCCAGATGTAAGAGCAGACCGCGTTGCCGAAGTAAAAGAGAAGCTCAAGGATCCTAACTACTTGAATGATGCTGTTATTAAGTCAGCCGCAGATAAATTCTTGTCTGCAATTGGACTCTAACAGCGGTCTTTAACAGACTCGAAAAAGACGGAACGCGTTTCCGTCTTTTTTTGTTTAGGGAGAGAAGAGGTAAAAAAATGGCAGACTTAGCATTCAGAATTAATCCAAACATTATTTTAGGCCCATACACAATTGCGCGCCTTGGTGCCCAGGTTCATGAATGGGGTTCACGTTATATGGTTATTATGGACCCTATGCTCAACGAAGCACAGCTTGCCGGTCAGATTATGCAGTCCTTGATTGACCGCAAAATCGAAAGCTTTGTATTCGCCGAGCTCGCAGAAGGCCCGACAAGTCAGGTTATTTCCCGCGCCCTTGGTCTTGCAAAAGAAGGTCATGTTCACGGAATTATCGCAATTGGTGGTGAAAAAGCCATTCAGGTTGGCCGTGCTGTTGCCGCATACTACAACGAGGTTCACGATTTTTATAACTTCGTAGACGGAGCTCTTCCTACTGCAAACGCAATTCCATGTATCTGTATTCCTACAACCTACAGAAGTCCTTTTATGTTTACTCAGGACATTCCGATTGTAGATTCACGAAGCCATCAGCTTAAATTCCTGCGTGTTCAGGGTGGTGTTTGCAAGCTCGTACTTACAGATCCTAATCTAATGCTCACACTTACAGATAACCAGAAATCTACCCTTTCAATTGATTTGATTTCAATTGCCGTAGAAGCTTATCTTTCTCAAAAGGCAAACTTCTTCAGCGATATGTTTATAGAAAAAGGCCTGGAAATTCTATCTTACGCCTTAGACGGTTCCCCTACCCTTGATATTACAACTCCTGCAGAAGTGCTTCTTGCACAGGCCGGATGTCTTATTTCGCTTGGTGCCGCTGCTTCCAGTGTAGGTATTGGAACTCTCCTTTCTCTGAGTATTTATTCGCGCTACCACAAGAGTAAGTCGCTTATTTCTTCTATTTTGCTGCCCTTCCAGCTGGAGGATGTAGCAAAATTTAAGCTTGCCAAGATTGAAAAGCTTGCTCACATTATGCGCGCCTGCCCTGAAGATGCAAGTGGCGAAGATACTGCAAAACAGTTTACTGAATATGTACGCCAGAAGATTGCAAAGGGCGGATTACCAACACGACTTAAAGACCTTAATCTGACAATTGAACAGTTGTCTCTGCCGGTTGAAGATATAAAGGCTGTAAACCTTATTAACAACCTGCCTCGCAGTATGACAACTGACGATTTGTTTGATTTTGTAAAACTGGCATATTAGTACAGGCATGATTGAACCCGGAAAACTTTTTCAACTCGAAGGCGGCCAGAAGCGCCGCAAGCTAGCCCTCACCTTTGGTTCCCTTGAACGCGATATTTTAGGAATTGCGGAAAAGGGCACTGAATATAATTTTGGATTGCCGCGCGCCGAATATATACGGCAGGTTGCGGCAGTTCTGCTCCGGGACCCAAAATTGAGCGAAGATGCCGGCGCGCGGCTGCGCACGCTGCTTAGCACAGAACCTTTGGACGAGATTCGTGTGTGCAACTACGCCCGCAACACTCTTTTAGAGCTGCTCGGAACCTTTCCTGCGGAATGGGACCTTGTTATCGCGCCCCACAACCCCGCAGCGGCCGGCACGGCCACACAGGACGGAACCGTCCGCGCCCGCGACTTTTTCCCCGGCATCGCAGTTTACGCCGAGGATATCCGCTCGCCCTTCAACATTGGCTCAATTTTCCGTACCGCCGAAGCTATGGGCGCCGAAAAAGTTTTGATTTCTCCACACTGCATAGACCCGACACAGCCAAGGGCTATCCGTTCCGGAATGGGATGTATTGAAACTATGGGCTGGGAACGCCTGCCTCTCGAACAGTTACCGGCCGACGTTCCGGTGTTTGCGCTGGAAACCGGCGGCACCCCAATCGAAGACTTTGAATTCCCCAAGCAGGGCATCTGCATTATCGGCTCAGAGGAGCTCGGTGTTAGCCCGGAAGCTCTCGCCCGCGCCACTTACGGCACTGTTACAATCCCCATGAAAGGACTAAAAGCGTCTCTAAACGTAGGTGTGGCATTTGGAATTTTAATGCAGAAATGGGTAGAATCTTTAAGCTAGTCTTCGCCGTATTCTTTTTTATAGCCTTCGATTAAATCATTTGAAAGCTTATTAAACTGGTTCTCATCAATAATATTAAAAAGCTTTAGAGCGTATCTATCAACCTGGTAAAAATCAACCATATCGCGGGAATAAAAATCAACCATTTCGGCCAGATGAAGAATTGCAACCCTGTTTTTATCTTCGTCAGGCACAATCGACAAGCCGTTCCAGCCTACAACATCATAATATATTCCGCGGTCAAAGCCATAACGCTTTGCAGCAACCATACTCAAATATGTAGATGCATTTCTATGCATAAACATATCAAGAATATTGTCGCCATTTTCAATGTACTGCTTGCTAAGCTCGGTAATATAATCCATCTGATTTTTGCTTGCCCCAGCAAGAAGTACAGCCCCAAGGCTGTTAAACAGACCTAACAGGTACATATAATTTTCATCCTGCGGAAAACTGTCTTTTTCTGCATAGTTCATATAAAGGGTGTAAGCATAATAAGCAACCTTACGTGAATGTATCAGAATACGCTCAAGAAAGCCTTGATTTTCGATAATGCGGTTTCGAGGATTACTTTCGCTGTAAATATATTTCAAATCATAATCAGAAAGCATTGCTATAGCCTTCTGCAGATTCAGCGATTTATTGTCCTTATCAATAACCGCTCTCATAGCAAGCAGCGACAAAGACAAATCCTTGCGTACAGCCTCATTCAAAGCCTTACGGTCTATCGGCTCCTGTGCCATTACTATTTTATTTACTTCATCAAAATGTGCTTTTAATATAGGAACAGAGTCTTCAAGATTTACAAACTCATAAGAAAGCATTTCAACGCCGGCAAAAACAGTTTTATTACACGGAAGAATAATTCTTGTTACAGTTTCATCATCCTCTGAAAGTACCTGATAATTTTCTTTTGAAAGGCCAACCTTCTGCAGCATAAGAATGATGATGATGATACCAAGTCCGGCACCCTCTGACTGGTCGAGGACATTTGTAAAAACCTCGTCCATTTCTTTATACTGCTGAACACTGTCCAGCTTCTGCTGAATACGTTCTTTTTCAAAAACTGTAAGCTTGGAATTGTTTCTTATTTCTATATAGATTTTATCTGAAAGGATTCTAAGTGAAAGCTTTATATAAAGGCCGGCTTTTTTCTGAAGTTCAAGATAATGATCAATATTCGTAAGGGTATCCATCTTAAAGTTTTCCATACCCTTTTCATAATCCTCAGGATTATTTATATCCAGCCCTTTTTCCTGAAAGTAAACTCGCTTTGTATTGGCTTTTTTTGCATTTGTAAGAAGCTCGCTAAGACAGAAGTTCAAATATTCTTTTAGATGATTTTGATGACATTCTTCAAGGAATATTTCAAGAATACCCCGGATATACGCCTCGGTATTTCTGGGCAGCGTGTAAGAGGTCATTTCAATTGGCAGCTGTAAACCGACAGAGGTTCTGATTTTTTCCCTGTCTAAATCCAAGCGTTCTTCTAACTCTTCCATTCTTATAACAAATATTATATACCCTAAATACCATAAATTGCAAAAGAATAATATTCTTAAAAACTATTACAAAAATATATTTGACTAAATCACTAAAGCGGTTTAATAGTTATATATATGGACTTAAAACTAACCCCGCAGGATATTGCCGAATGCATAAGCGTCCTTGTAGCACGCAACAAGTTATGGAGCAAAAAAAAGGTTTATCTCTATTTTATCGCAAACAAAACTGCAGGTTGTTTTACAAATTCCAAAAAGTCCGAAAAGCTTAAAAAATTTTTCTCTTCTGTCATAAAAGAAGTTTCTCCCCTACCAGAATGTGCCACCTCTGTTTCCTACAAAATCTTTTCCACAGAATACGCCGGGCATGCAAAGGACTTAACACAATCTGTTGTAGCCCAGCTGATTGCCACTGATGAACCTGATACTGAGAATCTTATTGTAACTGCCGGTGGCGACGGAACTTCTCTCGAGGTCCAGACGGCTCTCTTTAAGGAAGCCATGCAGGGACCAAAACATAACGAAGCAATTATGAACCACATTACCATCCTCCGCCTTCCGCTTGGTACCGGTAATGATGGAACTGATGGTCATACTATCGAAGAAACCATTGAGCTTTTACGCGGTGGTCTTGTTTTTGCAAATAACCGTGCTGTACGAATCTATCCGGAAAATGAGCCTGACGAACAGGCTGTAATTGAAAGCTCGGGCGGTAAAAACCCTGCAAAATACGGAGACGTTAATTTCCGCTCGCCTTGGTATGCCTTTAATATTGCAAGCATTGGTCTGGACGCTTACGTTGTCTACATGACAAATACCGTTAAGCAAAAGCTTCCAGGTAATTTTTATCACTTTTGCGTCCCTTTAAGCGGACTTACCTATGACAAGGCTTTTCCGGTTGGCGACATTACCATTGAATTATTCGAGAATAAAGAGACAAAATCAGGCGAAATGACCTTCCCTATTACGCTTATGGCCTTTGGCGCTTCCGGCTACAGAGTTTACGGCGGTGGTCATAAGATTCTCCCTGATTCCAACAACCTTTGTATTGCACCTAAAGTGTCGCTTTTGACCCTGCTCAAGGAAAATCACCGCTTTGTAGACGGCTCATTTACCGGCACCTCTCTGGCCTCGCTTCATACGGTAGAAAAAATCCGTCTTTCTTATAACAAATCTATACTAATGCAGTGCGACGGCGAAACAGTTATGCTTAGCCCGGCACACTTCCCTTTGATTATTGAACTGACAGATCCATGCCTCAGGGTTCTCAAACCTGTTGCTTTGTGATATAAAATACGTCATCCCAAACTTTTCGAAATCTTGCTTATGGAAAACACAGAAAACTGCTTTTACAAAAACGGACTCCATTTTGAATGCCAGCGCTGCTCCTTTTGCTGCGGTCATTCGCCAGGCTTTGTGTATCTTTCGCGCAGAGATTTAATGACCTTGTGCGAACATTTTAAAATGAGCGTAGCTGATTTTGTTGCTAAATATTGCCGCTGGGCTGATTACTATTATGGAACTAAAGTTCTGGCGCTTCTCGAAAAAAAGAACTACGACTGCATTTTGTGGGATAATGGCTGTTCGGCTTATGAGGCACGTCCTATTCAGTGCTCAACCTACCCTTTCTGGTCGTGGATGATAGCTGATGAAAAGACCTGGAACGAGTGCGCGCAGGAATGCCCTGGCATGAACAAGGGCCGTGTATGGCCGCTCGAAGAAATAGAAAAGAACAAAAAAGCCTATATAGAAAACACACCCCTCCGCAAGGAAGAGGTAGAACAGATAATTGCTAACGAAACTACTTCCAGCTAGTACTTACTGGTGCTGCAAGCCTTGCAGACTCTTTTCCACCCTGACCGCTGAAGCTGATTCTTAACTCCTTTCGACCCTTAGTCAGTTCTTTTGGAATTACAAAGCATTTTGTAAATTTTTCCCCTGATTCCACCCCGGCTTCAAGCTTGTACTCAGCAATAACTGTGTCGCCGCTGGTTATTCTGATTTCTTTTCCATTGTCTTCTGTAAGGAAGGTGCAGTCCAGATAAATCTGCTTGTCTTCATCCGGCAGAACCTTAAACATATACGAAAAGCTTCCTCCGCCTCTTGCGTAACGCCATAAGGCATGAGGATCAGCTACAGAGCCGGTTCCTTCTTCCTGCATGAACGGCCAGGTTGTTTCATTTCCTTCTGTCTGAGTTCCGTATCCTACACCAATTCCTTCGATATAGTTAGCAGAATTATTTACCTGATTTTCTGCAAGCGTGTTGAGCATTTTGATTTCTTCCTGAGAATCAGTAAAAAGCCAGTAGATTCCATAACGCTGATTATTAATGCGGGAATAAGGCGAGAAAATAAAACCACAGCAGTCTAACTCAAATTTTAAACCGTCGAGTTTTTTCATATGAGAATTAATATTCTTCATAAACTCTTCTACTGATTCTTTCACTAGAAGAGTCTCTGTAGCCAGAGGCTTTAATCCGCTGGTGCCGCCATAGTTTCCATTAAGATCAAGCGTAAGTCCACGGACAATTTTATTTGCACAGACATCGCACTGAACCCCGATCTGGCGCAGCTTCATTTTATCGTCGCGGCCGAGTTCTGCAGCAAGAACAACAGGCCCATACTTAAACGCATACGCCTTAGGATTATCCGCCAGATTAAAAGCACGGTTTTCCATAGGCAGCTTGAGCTCTACTAAATCGCCGTCCTTCCAGCTCCGTGTAATGTACACAAAACCGAGTTCGCAGTCTTTCTTTGTAACACTAACAGCTTCTCCGTTCAGCGTAATCTCGGGAAGACAAGCCACCCAATCTGGAATGCGCAGCGCAAGGGTAAATTCCAAATCAGCCTGTTTAAAACAAAGCACCACCTTACCCACTTCCGGAAGCGAAGAGTTCTGACTCAGCACAATCCCCTGCTCCTTCCAGCTTACTTCTGAACTCACATACTGGTTCACAAGCAGCAGAGGTTTTTCATCAACTGATTTATCTGCGTAAAAATACAGGCTGTCTCCAAGCTTGGTAAAGTTCTCAAGCCCGGTTCCCGTACAGCACCAGAAATAATTTTTATTTACATCGGGGTTACAGTAGGTTTTAAAACAGCCCGTAGCCATAGGCTGAAAGTAAGTTGTCATTCCGGTTTCACGGTTTACAGAAGCCAGAATTGAATTTATAAAGGTGTTTTCATAATAGTCTGAGTATTTGCGCTCGCCCGTGAGCATAAAAAGCGTACGGGTAAGTTTTAACATATTGTGAGTGTTACAGGTTTCGCAATTACAGTTACTGCGCTCTGCATCGAGGATATTATCGCGGCCAAAATGCTCACACTCGCTGTTGCCGCCGGTAATGTAAGTATGACGTTCTGTTACAAGCTTCCAGAAGGCCTTGCAGTATTCAAGATATCTTTCATCATTCAAAGTGACATAGCGGTTTATTGCGCCTACAAACTTCGGAATCGTACAGTTAGCGTGTCTGTTGTTTAAGACATCGGTGATGTCTGAATCGGGACGGCTGGCGGTCAATACTTCTTCAAAAAGCTTTTCTTCATCAAAGGCATGTGCGGCATCCAGAAAATGCTCCGCATTCTTATACCCCGCCGCCTTCGCGCATTTATACAATTCATAAAGACAGTCGTTCATTGCGCCGTACTCAACACTAAGCACACGCTCACGCACTTCTTCGCTCCAGAGGCTTGTACGGTTGTAAATCCACTCACCAAGCTTTTCTGCAATCTCAAGTGCACGCCCGCTGATTTCACCTTCGCAAAGTTTTGCAGCTTCTACAAGGCCGTTCATAATTTTATGCATTGTATACCAGGGAACCCAGGTGTCTGCAGGAGTGCCTGCTTCAAGCTTATCAAACTGGAGCTCTGGCTTTGAAGAGTCTGCCATTGTTGCGCCAAAAATAAATCCGGCTTTCATACCTGCTCTGCTTTCACCAGCGGTCTGGCATTCTGCAAGCCCGTTTATTATTGCAGCTAAACGTTCGCTCAGACTAACACCGTCGCGCCCCTTGCATTCGCCGTAGCCGCCCGCACAGGCCTGTGCTGCAGCAGTCAGATAATGTCCAAGAGTATGTCCACCGATTCTGGTATTTTCCCAGCCGCTGTACGGACCACTGGCTTTGTTCGGCACACCCGCAGTTAAACGAAAATTATATAAAAGACGGTCTACCTCAAAGGTGTTCAGAAAATCAACATCCTTCTGAGTAACCCCCGTAAAAAAATCATCTTTAAGATTAATGTCACTAAAACCAAAAGCTTTTAACATGATGTAATTATATTCTTTTTTTCATATAAAGATAACGGAGCCAGGCTGTAAGTGCGCTTAAGAACCAGACAATTCCGACCGACCACCAGCAACCCCAGACTCCAATTGCCGCAACCGCACACAGAGCCACCGGTACAACAAAGCGGCCCACAACCTCGGTCACTCCGTTAATCAGTGCAAAGGTTGCATCGCCCACACCGTTTAATACACCACGAACAACGTAAATTGTTCCAAGGAAGATGTAGAACCAGCAGGTAATACGAAGAGCATGTGCTCCCATTTCAATTACTTCTGGTTCCTTTACAAACAGGCGGGTAATCGGGCTTCCAAAAATCTGAATCAGCGGAATCATAACGGCTGTAAAAATTGCCATCATCATAAAGCTTTTACGGTAACCTTCAAAAATACGGTCACGTTTTTTAGCTCCGTAGTTCTGTCCGCAATAAGTGGAAAGTGCTGTTCCCAGGGTTCCATAAGGCTGATGAATCAGCTGTTCAACGCGGCTTGTCGCCGTAAAGGCTGCCACTGCCACAGGACCAAAGGAGTTTACAACTCGTTGCAAAGCCATACACGAAATTGCAATCAGCGAGAACTGAAGGGAAAGCGGCACACCAAGCTTAATGCAGCGTCCAAGAATTACAGGGTTTACGCGCCAGTCTGCACGGGTCAGCTTAAAATACGGATTTGTTTTAAAAGCAAAAAGGAGGCACAAAGCACCGCATACCATGTTGGAAATCAGGGTTGCTACACCGGCTCCCCAAACTCCAAGCTTAAGGTTATAAACAAAAATTACATCGAGAACACCGTTGAGCAGGCACGAGAAAATCAAAAAGTAAAGCGGCGTTTTAGAATCGCCAAGTGCCCTAAGCATCGACGACGCAAAATTGTAAACCGAAATCATTACGATACACACACACATAATCTGCATGTACATTTTTGAATCACTGATAATTGATTCCGGGGTATTAAGCAGGTGAAGGATAGGACCGGCCGCAAAAAAAGCAATTACACCTATAGTTGTTGGAATTACGAGCATGATGTAGGCAGTATTTGCGATACAGTTTTTTACCTTTTCTGTACTGCCTTCTCCAAAAAAGTGTGAGGTAACAATTCCACCACCCGCGCCGATTCCGTTACAAAGTGCAAAAAAGAAAAAGGTAATTGAGCCGGTTGCACCAATTGCCGCAAGAGCCTGTGCACCAATAAACTGACCAACAATTACCGAGTCTACAAGATTATAAAGCTGCTGGAAAATGTTTCCAATCAACATAGGCACAGAAAAAGCCAGCAGCAGACGGACAGGATTTCCCTCCGTCATGTTAACAGTATTATCTCTCATACTAACTGTGATTATATCGAGGCTCTGCTTTATGGAATTGTATGATTATATTAAAAAATATACAGTTTTCAACTCGCTTGAATTGCAGTATAATTAAAGAAATGAAGCCTCAATCAAATACTACAAAGGGAATATTTTTCATAATCTGCTCGGCATTTTTCTTTGCTCTTATGGCTGTTTTTGTACGGCTTGCGGGAGACATTCACTTTGTACAAAAGGCTTTTTTCAGAAACGCAGTTGCCTTTTTAATTGCCCTTGGCGGAACACTCCGCGACGTAAAGCACAACGGCCGTGAGGCTATCCGCATTCCAAAGGGTGCACCTCTTTATCTGTTTTTACGCGCCTTTGCCGGCTCGGTTGGTGTATTTGGAAACTTTTACGCAATAGATCATATTCTTCTGGCAGACGCAGCAATCCTCAACAAGATGGCGCCGTTTTTTACAATCATCTTCTGCTATATTATTCTTCGTGAAAAAATCAGGCCTGTACCGCTTGTATGCATTATCATTGCATTTTCCGGTTCCATTCTGATTGTAAAGCCTTCGTTTAATTTTTCACAGATGATTCCAACTCTGGCGGCGTTTATGGGTGGTGTTGGAGCGGGACTTGCCTACGCAAGCATCAGAAAACTGAGCTACCTCAAGTGCAACGGCAAAATAATAATTCTGTTTTTCTCAGCCTTTTCAATGCTGCTTTCTGTGCCGTACCTTATTACAAGCTTTAACCCAATGACCTTGCGGCAGACTTTAATGCTTTTGTGCGCAGGTGCTTGTGCAGCAGGCGGACAGTTCTCAATCACCGCCGCTTACTACCATGCACCTGCAAGTAAGATTTCTATTTACGATTATTCACAGATTCTTTTTTCAACCCTGTTCGGTCTTGTATTCTTTGGCCAGTTCCCGGATTGGATGAGCCTCGCTGGCTATATCATAATTATCAGCATGGCAGTGGTGAATTATATTTACACACACCGACATGCCGAAGCAGTTGATAATTATTCAGCTACCTGATTTCCTGCAATTTTGCGTGCAATATAAACAAATGGAGTGTCGAGTAAGCTTGTTGCAACGTAAATTACGTAGCAGCTTGCAGTAATTGCGAGAAGCTCGCGGAAGGTGTAGATTCCGAGGAAGGCACCAAAGTTAAAGAGCACGATATTTACAAACTGAGAAATCAGTGTAGAAAAGTTGTTACGAAACCAGAGCATTTTTGTGTGGCTTCCGGTTTTCTTTTCTGTAAGATGCCACCAGGCGTGGTAAAGAGAAACATCTACAAACTCAGAAATTACATAAGCAATCAGGCTTGAAAGAAGCATACGTGGAGTGTTTGAGAAAAGTCCGCGTACAAACTCACTTGCCCAATCGCCCTCTGCAGGATTGTAACGTACCCACATAAAGCTCAAAACAATAAAGCTGAGGCTTGTAAAAATACCGGCGAGAACACCTTTGTTTGCCTCTTTTTTTCCATAGATTTCGCTCAAAATATCAGTTGCAAGGAAGGTAGCAGCAAAGAGTGTGTTACCCAAAGTCTGATCCATGCCAAACGCGTGTACAAGAATTGTAACTTCGATGTTAGCGAGAACTGTACAGATACCAATCCAGGCGAAAAGTCCGCCCTTACCAAAAACTTTCAAAAACAGCAGAGTGCCGCCGAAAGACACTAAAAGTGTAATAACGAGAAAAAGTTCATTCATTTGAAATGACCTCAAAAAATAGAATTGACCTGGTTTTGATTCGCAGCGGTCTTTGTATCGCTGCAGGCAGGAAGGACTGCGAACTGCCTCTTGTGTTCGGATAATTTAGCGTATTTTTATTTTTTGTACAATGGGCTGATACGTGGTATAATGTATGTACTATGAAATGTATTAAATGTAACACAATGCTTCCAGACGAGGCACATTTTTGCTCTAATTGCGGATACCCTACAAGTGATGTAAAGGTTTTGCGTTCCTGTGAAGAATGCGGAAACACACTCAGCACAATGGACAAATTCTGTTCACGCTGTGGAGTTCCCGTAAAGGTAGTAAAGGAAGGCGAAGGTGCAGCTCAGTCTGCAGACAAATCACGTGTTACAATCGGCAAAAATCCAAAGATGATTTTGATTCCTGGCGGACAGTTTGTTATGGGTGGAGGCTCACACAACAGCCTTGTTACCCTCGTAAGCTATTATTTAAGCGAGGTTCCGGTTACCCAGCTGCAGTATGCTAACGTCATGGGAAAGAATCCGTCTAAATTACAGGGCGACAACAAGCCTGTAGAAAGCGTAAACTGGTGCGAAGCAATCATCTACTGCAATATGCTCAGCAAGCTCAACGGACTCATGCCGTGTTACAGCATTGGTACATCAACTGATTTAAGTGCCTTTGAAGCAACTAGCCCTGTATGGAAACGAATCAACTGCAACTTTACTGCAAACGGCTTCCGCCTTCCAACAGAAGCAGAATGGGAATATGCCGCACGCGACGGTAAAGCAAGTAACCCTACTCCTTATGCCGGAAGTTCAAATATAAATTCAGTTGCCTGGTACGGAGAGAACTCTGCCATTACAACACACGACGTAGCCTGCAAGGACCCAAACGGTCTTAAACTTTACGATATGTGCGGAAACGTTGCCGAATGGTGCTGGGACTATTACGTTCCAAACCTGCCGTCCGGAGCACAGACAAACCCACACGGACCTTCCACAGGAGACATGCACGTAAAGCGTGGCGGAAGCTGGCTTGATGACCCTCAGCAGTGTACCGTTTTCTACCGCAGTGGAAGTGCTCCAAACGGAAAGAGCAGCAGCCTCGGCTTCCGTGTTTGCTGCAGTGCTATGGGCGACACAATGTAAATCACCTGATATTTATTGAGAGGAAAAAATATGACTATTACAGAAAACAAAACTTCAAATTCGATTGAACTCGTAATTGGCGGACGTCTGGACACAGGTACCGCTCCGGAGCTTGAAGCAAAGCTCAAGCAGATTCCAAAGGATACACAGACTCTTTATCTGAATCTTTCGAATATACAGTACATTTCAAGTGCGGGACTCCGAGTTGTACTGCTTGCACACAAACTCATGCTTCCAACCGGCGGCAAGATGATTATCCGTCAGCCTTCTGCGTTCTGCAAGCAGGTGCTGGAGGCTACAGGAATGGACAGCATTTTAACCGTGGAGTAAGGTCTTTTTAATTGTAAGGCAATTCATACCGCCTGCAAACTCATACTCTACAGAATCCATAAATTTCTTTGTTAAGAAAATGCCCAGGCCCCCTATGCTGCGTTCTTCTGCGCTCAAGGTAAGGTCTGGGTCTGGTTTTTCAAGCGGATTAAACTTCTTGCCGTTGTCTTTGAACACTACAGTAAGAGTTCCGTTTCCTTCCCCGCTTACATGATAATCTGCGCAAATTACAGCTTCTGCTGAACCCGAATAATGTGCAATGTTCACAAAAATTTCTTCGACAGCTAAATCAATCTGATTCACAAGCATATCGTCGCAACCAGAAGGCAGCATTGAATGAATAAAATCATTTACCGCCTGCATGCTTTCGTCTGAGGCCTTTATCTTTAACTCTCTGCTTTCGTTCATCCGTTATCCGTCCTCAGGCCTGGTTACCTAAATAAGACATCTCAAGCATTGTGATGTCATCAAATTGAGGGGCGCCGTCAACAAACTCGTCTATGTCGGTGCGAACAATATCCAGAACCTCGCGCGAAGTTTTGTCGATTGCGTATTTCATTACCGTAATCAGCCTGTTCTCACCGTACAGCTCATTCGAAGCATTTGTAGCCTCGGTAACACCATCAGTATAAATAAACAGGCGGTCACCCTTTGCAAGAGTTGTGCTGTGAGTTGAATAAGGAATGCCATCCATACCCGCAAGCATGAGGTTAGGCTTTCTTGTAAGATATTTTATTTCGCCGTTCTGAGCTATAAGCGGAGCATTGTGTCCGGCATTTGCAAATTTGAGCTCGCCGGTAGAGAGGGTAAGAATTCCAAGCCAGCAGGTAACAAAAAGTCCGCTTTCATTTCCTTCGCACAAAAGCTGATTCACATGCTCAAAAATCTTTGCCGGATCCAGCTCATGTGCCGCCGTATCCTTAAGAAGAGTTTTTGTAATTACCATAAAGAGTGCAGCCGGAACACCCTTGCCGCTAACGTCTCCGACAACAACTGCAAAGTGGTCATCATCAATCATATAAAAATCATAAAAATCGCCGCCAACCTCTTTCGCAGGCTCCATGGAAGCAAAAAGCTCAACCTCTTTGTGATTATCGTAAGGCGGAAAAACGCGTGGAAGCATCTCTGCCTGAATCTTTTTAGCAACATTGAGCTCGGCTCCAAGACGCTCCTTTTCGGCAGTAGCATGAGTAAGGTCTTCAATGTAGCGCTTCATATCAATACTCATTTTTTCTACAGACTGGGCAAGGGTTGCAATTTCATTTCGTCCCCTGATTTTTGTGAGCTGACCGGAGAGGTCTCCATGATGTTCGGCAAGGTGGGAGGTTTCACTGGTAACAAAAAGAATTGGACGGATAATTCCCATATACAAAAAGAGGGCATAAAGAGCAACAAAGGCAATCGTAACTACAAGAGCCCAGATTATAATAGATTGAAGAAATCGTTTTTTGTATGCCTTGATTTCATGCATCGGTTTGTAGACACTAACAATAGCACAGGGCTTTCCGGCAGAATTGTAAAGAGGTACAGAACTGGTAACATGTCCACCGCCCTTTTTATAAGAAAACATGCTGTTACTTTTTCCCTGCTCAAGAATGTCACGAAGCTTTTCAATGTAGTCGGCACTTTTTTTTTCGAGTGACTGTCTGAAGCCAAGCTCATAAACTTTGCTGTTTACTTCCTTTTGATTTACAGTATCAAAAATATAAATACGATGTGAATAATCTGCCGAAACCTTCATGACTGCAACATAAACAATTCCTGCAGCCTCAGTTATGTCTACAAGACGTTTTGTTGTTTCTTCCCACTCCTGGTCAGCTCCATCAGTAAGCCAGTGATCAATTTTATCGCCGTCTACATACGTTGCAGCAGTAAGGGCAAACTGCTCAGTTACATTGCCGTAAATAACTTCGAGTTCGTTTTTAAATTCGCGGTAACCATTATAGCTGTTTACAAAACACATGACGGCACCAAAAACCACAGCGCCAAAAATCAGCTCAAGAGCAAGTACAGAAATGCGCAGCTTCTTTTTCATTAGAAACACCTCGCATTAATTATACAACAGAATTTACGAAAAGGAAAAAATTACTTCTGGTAGATGTCGAGTTGAGCCTGAATACGTGCTTTTACGAGCTCCGCAATTTCTGTGGTAGACATACCATCATACTCTTCTGGAGCAATAGGTTTGAGATAATGAACTTGTATAGGATTTGTTGTACGGAAGCCGCGGTCAAAGATTTTGTAAGAATCAATAATCGCAACAGGAAGAATTGTACAGTGAGCGCGCTGTGCACTCTTAAAGCTTCCGGCATGAAATTCTCCAAGCTTGCCCGGCTCTTCTTCGTAGCCGCCTTCCGGGAAAACCATATAGCTCTGGCCGGCTTTCAAATCTTTTGTGATTGCAGAATAGGCTTTAACTACAGAGTGAGTGTTATGCTTGATTAGTTTCTGCGATTTTATGAGCCGGCAAACCTCACGAATAAAGGGACGATGCGTTGCTACATCATCCAGAATTACTCCAAGCTGCCGCGGAAAACAATACCAGATAGCCAGCGGATCATATTTTTCCTGATGATTCGCACACAAATAAAAGCCGTCTTTTTCCGGAATATTTTCCAGCCCAATCGCCTGCACCTTAAGCCCAGCCGCATCAACCGCAAACTTAATCATCTTAAGACAATACGCATACATCTCGTCTACCGTGTATTTATGCTGATGAAAAGCCATATACACCATCTTTGGGTAGTAGACAACAATTTTGAAGAAATTTCTCGATATAGCCTTAAATAAAATTGATGCGCTGCGTTTTTTATTCATAACGTTTTTTTCAGCGCCTATAATATCATTTTTCAATTGATTGTTCAAACGGGGTTGAGATTAATGATTATATAAAAAAATGACAAAAATTTTCCTAAATTTTTGTCATTTTTGGCATATTAAGTCTACTTTATATGTAGAGAAGATTAATTGCCCGGCTGGGCACTATATTCAAATAGTATTAGTAGAGGTACGAAAAATGGAAAATGAAAATCAGCTTACTCCAGAACAGAAATGGGAACAGGCAACTCTGGCCAATAATTTTATCTTTTATAAGGTCATGCGTCATCATCAGGATGCATGTAAACAACTTCTGGAAATGCTTCTGGGAATTAAACTTGGTTCAATAACAATGAATACTGAAGAAACGATTGCACTTGATTTTGATTCTAAAGGTATAAGGCTTGATGTTTTTGTTAAAGATACCAATAGAATGTTTGATGTTGAGTTACAGGTTGCAAACACAAAAGAACTTCCTGAACGTGCAAGATATTATCAGAGCGTAATGGATGTAGATTCACTACAGGCAGGACAGAAATATAGAGAACTTCGCGAAAGCCATGTTATTTTTATTTGTCTTGATGACATCTTTAACAATGGTCTTCCTGTAAATACATTTGAAAATATCTGTATGGAAGATAATAAAACCAAACTGGGAGACAGAGCTTACAAACACTTCTTTTTTGCACCAATGTGTGCTAAAATGATCAAAGATGTAGAAACAAAGGCATTTTTTGAGTTTCTTATCTCAAACAAAGCGTCAACAGGTTATACCGATGAACTCAAGATCTATGTTGCCGACGCAAAGCAAAGCACCGAAAACAAGAGGCAGTTTATGGAATGGGAACGACAAAGGGCATATGATTTAGAAGCCGGTTACGAAAAAGGTCAGCAGCAAAAAGCCATTGAAGATGCTGAAAACCTTCTAAGGGAAGGTGATAACCCTGAAAAAGTTTCACGCTGCATTGGCCTTCCCTTAAATCAGATTCTGGAATTACAGAAGAAAATTATGGTAAAAGCTTAAAAATACTAATTAATTTGTTGTAATATCTCCCTTAATATATGCTTGTTCATAACATTGATCACTCATATAACCTAAGAATACCGTCGTATTTTTATATGTATTTCCATTTCCTGTAGCAGATGATGGTACACCTCCACATACAATTGAATCCGTTGGAACATTCTCGGTAGGAATTGTCATACTTTCCCAGTTACCTGTAAATTTATCGTTAATAGCTCCATCAAGAAGATCAGTCATATTTTTTCTCCATGCAACTTTTACTGAATTGCAAGTCTGGTTATTTGATGTATTATAATAGTAAATATATGGAACAATCTTTCCATTTTCTTTTCTTGTATTGATTGTAATATTCGTTCCAACCGATAAGTAAGAATCTACTGTTACAACTTTAACTCCCGAAGTTGCTTTTCCTGTGGTTGTATCTTTCTCTATTTCTGTGTAATCAGGTATATATGCATATTTCAAATCTCCACGAGAACTGTTGTAATATGCAATATGAATTCCATTATCACTATCAATACACATATTTGTATACCAGCCTGCATAATCATCATCTATGATTACAGCATTAGTTTGCCATACACCACCTACAACAGCAGTTTCTGGAGCTGTATTCCAAGAAAGAATTACTGCCTTTCTACTTGCATCATACCAGGCAACAACAGCAGTACCACCAGAAGTATAACCAACCGCTGTATATGGTCCACTCTTATAAGTTGTTTCGCTACTTGCAACTATATGGAAATTCTTTCCAGAACCACCTGCGTTGTTTGGATTGTTATTTTGAGTTGTCGTAGCACCATCATATGTTGAAGTAACACCTTGTAAACCTAAAGTCGTACTAAGGTTATCTTGGGTAGTTCCATTTACCTGACCATAACGGAATTTTACAGGTGTAATAGTATTATTTTTATCGTAATAAACCATATAAACTTTTGCACCATCTTTTGCACCTGAAATTACCATATTTGGCCTTTGAACACGGTCTGTATCATAGATGGTAGTAGAATCATTATAAACCTTTTCCAGGTGATATTTGCTTTTTCTACTATAAGTATATTCACGACCTGGTTTTGACTGTGTAGTTGTAAAATTACTTGTTCTCCATGTATAGAAAACACTACTTGCAGAATAATCTTCAACACGGTCTGTACAAGTTCCCATACCAAATGCTTTACCATCACTGGAGAATGCAACTGCTGTATTAACAAATTTATTGTATCCATAATCTACAATATAATTTGTAGTATTTTCCCTAAGCATCATCTGGTCTGCACCAAGTCCATAGGCCATATAAACATTTCCCGAAGCATCCATCTTCATAACAGGACTATAAATTGGCTTTGTTGAAGTCAAATAAGAACCTAAATTCCAAACCCAAAGATCTACATCATCAGTAAGCCTATCATTAGTCTTGCCGTTTGCCTGACTGTTGTATAAAGCAGAACTGTTTGCCACTGGTGATATTGCACTATTTTCAACAGTTGGATTCCTGTTCATATTATTTAGACTTATAACTGTATTCACTTTAATAGCAAGCTTACCGCTACTTGTTCCTGTACCTACAGGACATGCAAGATGAGAACCTATAGTTTTTCCACTATTGTTTGTTGTAGAAACAGTTGTCTTTATTCCAGTAGTAGAACCAATTGTAACATTACCATTTGTTGAATCTGCAGCCAGATTAAATCCAAAGAGACGAATAGTTTCTGTTTGATTAGAAGCATTACTACCTCGAACTATATATTTACCAGTCGCTGAACGAGCACATTCTTCACCAGCATTTTCAGACAAGCTTGTATACAATTTTGTAATATAAGGCACAACATCAACGCGATAATTTCCAGTGAGCCCAGCTACGGTTACTTCTGAACCACTCTTTGTTACTGCACAAGAGATAGCTGTTCCTCCAGTAGTAGCAGTTGGATTTGCAGTATAGATAGCAGAGCCTGTAGATTCATTTCCACTCCATTTTGGAGTTCCACGGTCAGTTGCAGTTGCTGTTATAGTTACATCGGTATTAGCTACGCTTGTTACCTTTTCTGTATCGAGGTACAAAATCCAGTGAACTACGTGGCCGTAATCCTGTGAAGTGTAAGGAACCTTTGAGGTTGGTTCTTTATCATCTGGAATTGTGGTTATGATTCCAACATCCTTCAAATCCTGATAGGTTGCCTGCTGTACAGCAGATGCCCAACCTGTAGTAGCATTGATTGAACCATCTGACTCAAGTTCAGTTACATCCCAGCTTGCACTTGTTGTTATATAACTTGCAATAGTAGTATCTGCTGTTCCCAATCCACCCATAGATTTACCAAACTTCACCTTAATATCACGCAGTAAAGTGTCATCTTGAGCAATACCTTCTATCTTAATCTTACCTGAAACTTTAGGGTCGGCATCGTATTCTTCTGTATCCTCATCGTAAGCATCAACAGTGATCCAATCTGTAGCAAGTTCAATATGACCATTATCCTTGCTCTGACCAAACAAACTGTTGTCTGTTGCAGATTTCCAGTAGAACGGCAGAATCCAGTTCTTTGCCTTATTTGTTTCGCGCAAAGCAACATTCATAATTACATTGAGAGTTGCGTTGTTGCTTGTTCCGGCTGTCTTAGTCTTGCCTGGAGTTGAATCTCCAAAACTGAATTCAAACTTCTTATAGTCTCCGTCATCAATCTGCCTGTCATCAGAACCATCTGTTTTACCAATAAAGTCAGAAACCGGAAGCTCTATATCTGCTGTCAATTCGGCAACAGCATCGGTTGTACCGGTAGCAATTTCAATTGGATCTGAATCAGAAGTCTGGTATTCTGTTGTCGTCTCCCAATTCTGATCAGAAATGTGCTTATATACCTTATAGGTATATTTGATTTTACCATTACCACCAACAAGTTCAGGCATAATAACTGTGTGCCCCTTTATAGTAACAGCAGCTTTTGGTGTAGAACCTGTCTGAACAGGCAGGGTAACCTCTGTCATTTCATTACCAGCATCATCATAACCAAGAGTATAAATATCTCCATACTTAGATGTAAGCTCTGAATCATCTACAGAACCATTACCGTTTTCATCTGTACCAATCGTCATACCTGCAATGCGAGGTGCATTATTTGATACTACAAAATCGAGTGCAGTTGAATCCCATTCTGCAAAGTTACCAGCCTTATCAAAGGCTACCATATGCAGCGTTATAGGACCATCCGGGAGATTCTTTGAATTGATAGATGCATCAAAATACCAGTCTGTACCCTGCTTAGAGAAGGTTTCGGTAAAGAGGTCGCCATCATCCTTTGCACGGGTATCATAATAACCATAGCCATAGCCAGGAGTTGAAATCTTAGCTGAACCATTCTTATCACTATGGTCGATTACATTACATACTGCAAAGAGAGCTTCTGTTGTTTCACCATTTGGTGTGTCGCCAGGAGCTCCATCAAGAGTAACAATTGTACCTGAAACAGCATTTATCAGATAAATAGAACCATTGATTTTTGCAAGGCCTTTTTCATGAATATTTTTGTTTACAGTTCCCGAATAAGTAAAGGTGTTGTTAGAAACCGTTCCTTCAATTACATACCAGTAAAGGCCGTTTTCCTTTTTCCAACTTGAAGTCTCAGTTTCATAATCAATTATCATATTACCAGAAGCAACATCGTCTGCATCTGTATTTTTATGATAAATCATTACATCAAAAAGGTCTCTTGTAAGAGCACCCGTTCCTGAGTTATGAGAACTATATGTTGTAACATCCAGATCTTTAAGTCCATATTCCAGATTTCGTGTGAAGTAGAATGCAATTCGTTCTACGCCAGACTGTTCAATATCATCAACATCATCTTCTGAAGCTTTTGCAC
Source organism: uncultured Treponema sp. (assembly GCA_946407195.1). Classification (GTDB taxonomy): domain Bacteria; phylum Spirochaetota; class Spirochaetia; order Treponematales; family Treponemataceae; genus Treponema_D. The sequence continues at coordinate 20,428 of CAMJNC010000001.1, forward strand.
CAAAGGTGTAGAATCCGTTTGAATTCTGAACATTTCTTTCCAAAGATATAGAAGAATCAGAGTTATCTGTTGTTAATACAGGAGGTTTGTTGTCATACAAAATTGAATATGATGGATCTATTGTCGTAGCTCCACTTTCTACTGCTTCTGTTATATTGAAGTTTGCTGTATCAGTTCCAACACTGTTATCTGTTGTGTTTCCAAGCGGTACACTAAATGAATAATTATAAATTGTTTTTAGACTGCCATTGTCAGCAGTAATTTGTTTAGACACTGGTATAAACTTGTAGTTTGAATCAATTTCAGAAGTAAATGAGGCGCCGCTAGATGCGATTCGAGCAGTTCCATTGTGTTTAATTACTGCAATTCCAGAGTCATCATCTTTTATATTTCCAATCAAATACCAGATACCAGAAATTCTTGCATCAGAAGTATAAGGTTTTCTTGAAGTAATATTACCGAAAGCATCGTACTGTACCAGCTCAAGACTAGACTGTTCAACATATGGCTTACGAGAGTCTATTCCCACAGTTTTCTTTGCCGGAAGACTCTTATGAGGAGTTGCATCTGCATCTGTTGCAAACACTGTAATCTTTAAGGTGGCAATTTCACCGTTCTTATTAAACTCACCTTCGCTGTTTATTGTCTGACTCCAACCGGTACCCTTTACCTCTACCATAATACCGTAGTCGGAAGCAGCATTTGCACCATTACCAAGATTTGTTGGTGCTGCATTAAGCACTGTATTTGTGCTTATTTTACCAATCTTATATCCTTTCTCTTTAAGGAAAGCAAGCTCTGCCTGGCTAAATCCTTCGGTTCCATCCTTATCAATCTGAATCCATACATATTTTGCAGAATTATTGTCTGTTGCTGTTCCTGTCATACGGATAGCACCACCAAGAATTTCATTATCTGCCGGATATGAAATTTCTACGATAGGACGCTCTCCTTGAGGATCTATATTCAACTGTTTCTTCTGTATTGTTTCATTTCCACAAGAATCTACAGCTTTTATCCAGAAATAAACTGGTGTTTTTGATTCATACGGATTTGTTGTTGAAGCTATTGCAGCTTTTGTTGTAATACCAAGATATTCTTCTGTAAGATAAGTACCAAGCTTTGCAGTATGATCCGGCTCAAATTCTGTTGTAGAACCTGCTTTATACTTATCATCAAAATATACATACCACTTTGTACCAGTATCTTCTCGAACAAGTTCTTCCCATTTAGTTGCAAGAGTTGTAGTACCATCCATCTTAGGTTCATCTTCTGGTGTTACCTGAGAATCTGTGTAAAGGGAAGTATCATCTGGAGTTCCATCTGCCTTAAGTCGACAATATCTCGAAACAGCGAAGTACATTGTAACTACTTCATTAACTTCTCCAGAAATAGTAGCACCCTGGCCTATGAGAGATGCAGGTTCTGTAATTTCTATTTCCGGTTGAGTATTATCAAGCTTTATTTCAACTCCAGAAGTATTTTCCATAGGGTCTGGAACAGCATCTTTTACAGACAAACTGATTGTCTGTTTATCGTTAAGAGTTGTTCCTACTGTAATATCACCTGAAGTCCATACATGCTCACCAGCATCATTATGTGCCTGAGAACATGACAACGGATAATTTGTACCAGCATAAGTTGCTGTTGCGGATGCTACAGACTGTGCAGAAGAAGCAGTAAGCCTGATTTGTATTTTTGTAAACTTAGAACCGCCTACTGTTCCTGCACTGGAAGCCCAGTCGCTCCATTGCTTACTTGTATTTGTTTCCTTAGCATTAAATACACGGAACTGAATATCTTTTACTGCTGGCGCAATTGTAACAACATTAAACAAAAGATTTCCTGTTCGTGTTGTTGTACCATCGGTTATTTTTGGTGCAGGTGATGTAGTTGAACTTGAAGTAAATGTCGTTCCAGCCTTATCTGTTACCTCAAATTCAATTGTATGAGCACCTTCTCCAGTTATTGTTATAGAAGAACCTGTAAGTGTATTTTGTGAACCATTATCAATCTTATACTTTACTGATTGAACCCCATCATCATCTGATACAGAAAGATAAAGTGTACTTGTACTCTTAAGATATGAAGTACCACTTTCCTGTAATATAAGATTAGAAAGATTAATCTTTGGTCTGTCTGAATCCTGATCAACGATAACTTCTACCGAATTTGACACTTTTTGATTTCCCGCAGAATCTTCAACAAGTGCGCGTAATTCATAAGTTGCCTTATCTATTAACTTTGTTGTATCAAAACCTGTAATTGTAAAGCTTTCGCTACTTATTATTCTGAAGTCAGACATTAATTCTGTTGTAATATCTGCCCAATTATTTGTTACAGAGATTCCAAATGCATTTTTAGTCATTTTATACTGAAGCTTTGTTACAGTGAATTTATTATTTGGTGTTGTTCCAATTGTATCACTTGCAGAACCTGTAAGTTTAATCGAACCATTTATCTGTATTCCTGCGGCTGTTGAAGCTTCATCGGCATCTGCTGGAGCATCAAGAGTAATATCCGGTGGAGTTGTATCTACCACTACTCTCGCAACTTCAACTTTAGTCCAGTTACCGCTACCAGCTTTATCATAAGCTTTTGCATAAATTGAAGTAGTTCCCGTAGCTCCAGCAAGAACTGTTGCATCTAAAGAATAAGACCAATTTGCCCCAGAAAGAGATGCCTTTATTTCTTTAGGGGTAATTCCATCGCTTTCTTTTTCTGTAGGATGAAGAATTACAACCTTTTTTACACCAGCTCCTGTATCATCATCAGAAACAGTTCCACTTAATTCTATTGTTTTTCCTGAAGTGGCATTTGTATACAGAGTTTCTGTAGTATTTGTTGTTAAAGTTGGTGCATTACGATCTATATTCAAAGAGAAATTTGGATAAGTTATAGCACTGGCCCCAGCTCCGATTGTAACTGCATCTACTGAAGAGTTTCCTACATTATCAACCGCTACAAGAACAAGGAAGTTATTTCCCTCATTGAAACCAGTAAGCTTTTCACTGAAATTTGTTTTAATATTCTTATAATATTTATATTTAGGGTTAGCATCTGTTCCTGTATTTATTTTGTTAGTATTTGTATCTCCGTCTGGCATTGTATCAGATTTTGTATAAAATACTCGTTTATTTGATTCTTCACGAAGATTGAAACTTCCATTTGGAGCATCAAGGACCAAAGTCTTAAGGGAATCAATATTCATACCTGTCTGGTCCGTACCGAATATCTTATAGTAAATCTCTTTTACATCACTTCCGGAATCTTCAAAACGTCCACGAATTTCTATAGATGTATCATTACCATAAGTTTCATTTGAATACTTAGCTCCAACGTCTTTATCTAAAGCAATATTCCACTCTGGAGCATTCATTGGTGCTGCTGTTATTGCTGTTGCATTTCCTTCATCATCCAGAACGACCTCATCGTTTTCATCCTTTTCCACGCCATCATCACGATTCTGTGAACCTATACGGAAATACAAATCTTTTGGCATTGGAGTATGGTCTGATTTTTCACTTGCATCAAGTTCATGAACTGCAAAAGGCGGCTGTTTATCAAGTTTAATACTATATTCTTTATCAAAAGAATTGCCTGCTTTATCAGTTAAAGTTACTGTAATACTCTTCGAAGCATTATCATCGCCTGACATTGAGAAACCACTGAAATTCCAATCTTCTGGAGAATCAGTATCTTTTTTAGCTGAATCTGAAAGACCTGAAATATCACCACTAATTTCAACACTCACAAGTCCAAACAAGTCAAATGCAGTTCCAGAAAGATTATATGTTTTTCCATCATTATTCGTGAAATAAATTCCTGAGGAATTTTTATAAACAGTATTGTGTTCAGTACCATCATCCTCTTCAAAACTGAAAGTTGGAAGAGATGGTTTTGTAACATCGCGTACCATAGTCTGACCAACACTAGCTGAAATACTTGCCTTATTATTACCAGAAATTACAAGCTGGTTTGTTGTTTCACCAGTCGGAGTAAATTCTGCTTTCCAGGCTTTAATATTTGTTGTATCAGCTGGTAAAGTGCTAAAACTTATAGAAGAAAGATTTTCAGCTTCCAGATTGCTAATATCCGTAGTTGAATAAGCAAATGTAACATCTGTTCCAGACTTTGGAATATAACCAGTTAGAGTTAATGGTTGTACCCCGCTGTCTGTATCGTAATAAACACCATAGAGTATTACTTTTTCAGTTGTAGATGCATCTACTATATTATTTACATAAATCGTATTTGAAACTACAGCTGCAGATTTGTTACCTACCTGATAGAATTTTGTTGAAAGAACTGGAGCTGTAGTATCAATTCTTATTGTTATACCTGACAGTGTTGTCGTTCCATTTTCAGTTTCACCGTTGAAGTATTTGAAATTTCCAGCCTTATCTGAAGCACGAATAATCAGATTATTACTTGAAGCAGTAAACTCTACAGGGCCTTTATAAGATGATGTTTCAGTATCATATGTCAACGCTGTCCAGGTCTTTGTTTCATCAGTAAGAGAATTAGTAGAATATTCAATCATATTCAAACCAGACTGGCCTATCTCTTCAGCTTTCACTTCAAGAGACAGTGTCTGTGATTTATACCATTTAGAAGCTGTATAAATTTCATTCGATATTTTTACATCTGTGATGTTTGGTGCAACTGTATCTACAGTAGTAGTATATGTCTTACTTGTAACCTGATGGCCTATAGAATCTAATAGAGTAAATGTATATGTATAGGTACCTTCCTGTGGTGTACCAGAAAGAGGCACATGCTGTGTCCAATTCTCCTCTGAATTTTTTCCATTTACAGAAGTTATATAATTAGACATAGTAACTGATGAACCGCTAACTGGATTATAAGTTTGTTCAATTTTCAAAGCGTTTGAATCAGCAAGCTTGTAACTATCAAACGCTGTACCAGATATTGTAAATCCATTTGCAGGCATATACTGTGATATTGTATTTTCTGTTACATTTAACACAGGGTTTTCTTTATCATAAATAAATGTTTCTTCTGTTACAGGTGTTGCCGAAGTTCCAATTTCGTAACTTGTCGTATAATTACCTGCAGCATCGGTGGCTTTTAATGTAATTTTTTTATTTCCTTGCGTTGCAAATACATTTTTCCAGTTTGCAGCTGCTTCTTCAGAAGTAAAATTCAATGCATAAACCCATGAATTTGTTCCTGTAGCAATTCCTGTTGCTGTTTTAGTTGAATCAGTGGTATCTGTAATTGTAACTTCAATTCTTTGAATTCCACTTGTAGCATCAGATGAAGTTCCTCTTAAAGTCATCTGAGTTCCAAGAGTATCATCTTTTGTTGGAAGTGCCGTAAGAACAAATGAAGATGGTTTTTCCGTATCAACAGTAACTTCTCTTGTGATAGTTTTTGGCTTGTTCGCATTATCTGTTGCTGTAATAGTTAATGTATGAGTTCCTTCTGAAAGATAATTTCCTTCCGAACTATTTGAAGTACCAACTGGGAATTCAACTGACCAGTTATTCGAAGAACTTTCTGTTGTGAAACCTGGAAGAAAAGATACTTCTGCTGGCATCTTTAACGTATATTCCTTATTACCTTCTGATACTTTTAATCCCTTAAGACCATTGGTATCCCATACTTTTCCTGAAAGTATTACCATAGAATTTTTTGGCAGAGCTGAAGTTCCAAGTGTTGTTTCTGTAAGATTAGGTACTTCAAGATCAAATTTTAACGTACCGCTTATACCATTTTCAGAAACATTTCCATTAACATCTACGGCCCGAATAAATAAATTCTTAGAATCTGCATCCTGTCCTGATACTGTAATAGTCCAATTTGCAACAGGGCCACTGTACTTAACCCAGCCATTAGTAGTCCAGGCTGCATCAGTTTTTGTATTATCTGCAGATGGAATATCAGGTTCATTAGTTGCACCATAAGAGTAATAAACTGCCAATACTCCTGAAACATCTTCACTTGTACCTTTTACTGATACAGAAGAATTTTCTTGATATCCTTCAAAGATTGTAGTTGTAGAAAGAACTGGTCCTTTAGTATCAAGTCGTACATATCTAGTTTTAGTTTCAGTTTTTCCAACACTATCTCTAGCGGTAATTTTATATGTGTAAAGTTCATCTTCTGGTGTATTTAGAGTTATAACATGTACACCACCAGCTACAGTATCAGTATATTCTGAAGTTGAAAGTGGAATTGTTGAATCTCCCTTTCTAATTTCAACTGTATACGGTGTTGAATCCAGTGCTAAATCATCTGTTGCCGAATATTTAATTGTAAAATCTGTTTTTGTAGAAATTGCAGGAGAAACCTGTGTATTATTTGTATCTGTTAAATTTGAATCAACAGACAATGTTGAATCTTTAAATTTTGTTTCAAGTTTTGGATTTTCTTTATCTACATCAAATTTCCTGCTTGTTGAAGAACTAATATTACCTGCTGTATCAACTACATAAACATGAATATACCAGTCTTTTCCAAGAGAAAGATTCTTTGTTAATTCCCATGATTTAGTTCCAAAATCACTTTCATCAAGAAGAGTATAATCAGAAGTATTTGAAGGAGCCGCAGAAGATTGATTAATACAATAGTAAACACCAGAAGGGTTTACTGTTTCATTCTTAATTGCACCTGCAAATGTAAATGTATCTTCATTAATGGCTTTTGTACCAGTGTTTGAATTATTATCTTTTGGAGTTGTAATAGTAATTTCCGGAATGATTCTATCAACCCAGCATGTAGTCTCCATGATATTACTATCTGTATCTCCATCCTCATCAACACCAGCTATCTTGTATTTATAATTAATAGAAGTTGTTGAATCAGCGGTTCCTTCTGGTCTTACCTTATCAGAATAAGTTAATCCTGTCTGATTACTAGCAACAAGTTCCCAAGCTCCATCATCTTCTGATCTGTAAACCTTATAACTGTCATAACCTGATTTTACAGAAAGTATATTTGCAAAATAATTTGCAGAATCACCCTGAGCACCATTTGTGTAATTTGTTGAAAGCGCGGTTCCATCTGCTTTTTTTACCACAGACTGAATATTTTGAATTACAGGCGTTCCAACCTTAATCTTAATTACAAATTCATCTGTAGAAGATTTTTTTCCATATCTGTCTGTAACTTCAAACTTCAATTTATAATAATCAGCAGCTGAAATTACAGGTATATTGTAAGTATAAGTTTGTTCTGTTCCAGTATCTGGAATAAAGTTTTGTTCCTGCTCATTAGTAGCACCCGTACCATCGGCTTTCTGCAATGTGGCCTTTACATTCTTCACTCCATCATCATCTAACAGAGTAACTACCATTGAGCTTCCAGATGTAAAGAAGTTCTTTGTCTGTCCTGATAAACCATCTGTTGTCAAAATTTTAAATGTAAGTTTATCGTTATTTCCAGGTATAATTACAGGCTTATCTGTATTTTGATCAACAGTATAACCAGTTTCTTCATATACTCTCTTATTTCCGGCACGGTCATAAGCTGTTACACGGATCGTTATATCGCCAGTCGAAATATTTGTTGTATCAATGTTATTCCATGTATAATTTGCCGGAGTAGTAATATTTCCACTTGAGCAGGCTACATTTCCATCTTTATCGAGTATTTCTATTATTGCCGGATTATTTGTAGAATCTACTATGTCATAGGAATCTGAAATAGAAAGCTTAATACTTACATTATTTCCATTCAGATATTTCTTTCCATCATTCTCTCGAGTTTCATCAATATATTTGTAAGCAATTGGTTTAATTTCTGGTTCACTAACAAGAGGAGGTTCCAGATCATACATTATTGTATAAGACTTTTCTGTTTTTCCACCACCCTGAATAGCAGTTATCTTTATTCCATGCTGGGCACTTACAGTTCCAAATGCAGATGCCTCGTATACTTTTGAGAATGAATACTCAAATGGAGCTTCTGTTTTTTCTGTAAACACAATACCGGCGTCTGTTGAATCAAGCTTAAGACTAAAATCAGGAGTTCCATTTTCTACAGAAACAGTTCCGCTTACTTTTACCATAGTTCCTGCAGGCAAATATGAAACCTGATCTGTAATTTCTATCCATGTAATACCGTCTGCAGATCTTTCGAGTTTTGGAGTAATTGTTGGTGCTGCACCACTAGCAGCAAAGTAGAAACCATAACCACCAGTGCTGTTAGGAACTATCGGATTACCCTTCTGGTCTGTTCCTTCAACACCAAAAAGATAGTATTTACCCAAAGTAAGCTTTTTAGTACCATCAGCACTTTCAAACTGATTTGTAATAGTAGAAACAAATTTATAACCTGTTCCACTCTTAGATTTAGTAGTAACAGGATAGAATTTTACATCATCAAGTGGTACACCATATTGATTACACTCAACAATATATACTTTGATACTATCCCCATTTAATGAAATTCCATCCAGACCTGGTGAAACTTCAATAATAGCTGTTGAATCTGTGGTGATATTGTTATCTGTCGTAGGATTTGATGCACTAAAGAAATCTGTACCGTCTTTTTTAAGTCCTGGTCTTCCAGAAAGAAGGAAGGTAGGGTTATTAGCAGGGTTCAGATTAAATTTACCTTTTGAATTTTGTTTTGCTGCAAGTGATGTCTTAATAGCCTCTATGTCTATATCTTCTGAAGCACGACTTGCGGCTGTATAGGCAAATGTACCATTGAACATCGCATAAAGTTCTGTGATTTTATGATTAGACAGTATATCTGCCGAAATATCATCATAAAGATAATATATTTCCTGCTTATTTCCACGTGTATCTTCTGCAGACTGATTTGAACCGTCTGCTGGATATCTTTGTGCACCATCATAAGCAATAATTTTACAATAACGTGTTACCAGACCTTTCTTTTCTTTATAACCATAAATCTTTGAATAATCATTTTCTGTGTTTTCTATGAATTTAGCAACATCAAGGTTAATTGTTGCAGGAATATTACTTAATGTAACTGTATCTAATAAATTTGTACAAGCTTCATCTGAATAGAAATTTACTTCTATTGTATTAATATTATTATCATCTGCTGCCTGACCAACAAGAGAGAGAATCTGTCCGTAAGTATCTGTATCTGAATCTGTACTTCCAATTACGGAACTAGGACGCTGTAAAACAACAATTGGTGCAGTATTATCTATAGTAAAGGTTCTGGTTTGTATTGTTTTTCGGCCAGTAGTATCGGTAATTGTTACTGTAGCCTGATATGGACCATCGATTATTTTATTTTCAACCGGTTTGATTGTTGTAGTCCATTTTCCTTTTTCTTCTCCTTTTGCAGGAAGAATAAAATCCGCTTTTAGATTATCAATTGGAGAACCATATCCATCTGTTCGTTCGAGTTTTATTATAATAGAAGCAATTGTACCATCATCCGACCAGGTACCACCAATTGCAAAGTTGTCACGGATTATTGTATCAACTTGAGGAGTTACTATATCAATACTCGGAGGATCAGTATCAACCGACGCTCCTAAGCCGATTTCGCAGGAAATTACAAAGAGAGAAAAAATTGTAAGCAACGTTAAGGCAATTTTTTTCATATCAACACCTCAAATAGTTTTTTTATACTTTTTCTTATGTTGATACTTTTTTAATTTAAAAAACCCTCTTTCGTTTATCGACAATATTCCCCTTATACTGTAGCAGAACCATTTTATGCGAATTTGGGTAAAACGCAAGGTTTAATAAGTTAAAAAAATAGAAAAATGCAATTTTACAACGATTTCGTACAATAATTTTCAGTTATTCTTATATAATTTCTGTTATTTTTGAATCAGCCCCCTCATTTCTTCTATATTACGATAGCCTTTTCGCTTCATGAAAGCAGAAAGACCATCAATTACTTCTATCATAGTGTTCGGGTTAGCAAAGGTGTTTGTGCCAACCTGAAGGGCGCTTGCTCCGGCCATAATAAATTCTACAGCATCTTCCCAGGTAGCAATTCCGCCAATGGCAATTACAGGAACTCGCTTTTCTGCAGGAAGCTGATTTATTGCCTCAACAACCTCGTAAACCAGACGCACGGCCATAGGTCTTACGGCAGGTCCGCCAAAGCCAGCCTTCAGCTTTTCGAAAACTGGTACCCCGCGTTCAATATCAATTGCAATTCCCTGGAAGCTGTTGCACAGGCTGATTGCATCAGCCCCGGCTTCTATACATGCAAGGGCAACCTTTTCAAGCTCGTGAGACTGAGGAGTAAGCTTAACTATAAGCGGCTTTTTAGTTGCAGCGCGAACAGCACGAACAGCACTTTCTGCACCAACACAAGTCATTCCAAAGGCAGCACCACCGGCACTTACATTAGGACAGGAAATATTAAGTTCAATTAAAGGCACATCAGTTGCATCCAGAAGCTTAGCACCTTCAACATAGGTTTCCAAAGATGAACCCGAAAGGTTTGCAATAGCCACAGGCTTAAGAGCCATCATTTCCGGAAGCTCATGCTCTATAAAATGCGGAATTCCCGGATTCTGAAGCCCAATACTGTTCATAAGTCCGCTCGGAGTTTCGTGGAGTCTTACCCCATCATTACCCTGACGCGGTTCAAGAGTAAGTCCCTTGCTGGAAATACCTCCAAGACGGTTTACATCAAAAAGAGTTTTATATTCAACACCAAAGCCAAAGGTTCCAGAGCTTCCAATTACAGGGTTAGGCAGAATTACGCCGCCAATATTAACGCTAAGATCCGGCTCCTGATCCGCTGCAAGCGGTTCGCGGCGAGGTTGCACCTTGATTCCGGCTACTTCTGTTACAGGATTAAAAATCAGAATATCACCATCAAAAACAGGACCTTCTTTACAGCAGCGCTTTTTACCTTCAGTAGTATCAATTACACAGCCAAGACAAACACCCACTCCGCAGGCCATGTGCGCTTCCATACTAAGCCAGCTTTTTACACCAGCCGCCTTACAGATTTTCTGAATATAAGCGAGCATAGGAGTTGGACCGCAGGCAAAAACCTCCGAGTAGTTTCCATCGCGAAGAGTTTCTTCTGTGAGTGCCACCGGAAGCATTCCGTGAACGCCAACACTGCCATCATCAGTTGTAATAACAAGCTTATCAGGCTTTATATTTTCAAGAGCATAGCTTCCGCTTTTGAAAGAAGCATAAAAGTCGTAACTGCCATCAGGGAGAGTTTCTGCAAAACCCGCTACCGGGGCAACACCAATACCGCCGCCAATGATGAGAACCTTGCTGTCACCTGGCTTGTGCGAAGTGAACGGCACAGGAAATCTATTACCACAAGGGCCAATCAGGTTCAGCTTATCGCCAGGCTCTAAAGAACAAAGCTCGCGGGTTCCCTTTCCCTTCAAAAGAATCAGGAAAGAAAGTTCAACAGAACCATCAGCCTTTTTTTCTGAATGATAAATACTTATAGGGCGGCCAAGAAGAACATCAGAACGAATGGCATGCAGCATATAAAACTGACCAGCTGCCGGCTCCTGACTCCCCTGCTCCAGACGAACCTTTAATAAAGAAACACTGCCAAAAGGAATTGCACCTACAACAAAAGCACACTCTTTTACTTCACCCTTAGCAAAAACCGGATACGGAACTCCCTGACAATCTGTGAACATAACTTACCTCTTTGCAATACAATAACGGCAAAAGGGCTTTTTTTCAATCAGTTAGAATCGGTTAAAAAACTCAGTTTCCTTCTTTTTCCCGCTTCAGTAATTGCTCTATGTATTGTTTTTCCTGCCAATCAAAAGCTTCTTCTGTAAATTTTGGATTAGCCTTATACCAGCTAAAGTTTTCAAAAAGCTCTTTTAAATCCTGGCTTTTAAAAACATATCCGTGTCTTGCATAAATTAAATTTCTTAAATATCTAAGCTGATTCTTTGGTAAATTCCAATATGACGGAAAATCATCTCCGGCTTTAACAAACATAAGCGGAAACTCTTTTACTACCTTTTCATCTACCAGCCAGAACATCTCTTCTTCAGCTCTTTTACATCCGTGAAGCTCTCCATTCACACCATTTTTTACAAGCGCATAAGAATACTTTTCGCTATTAAGCCAGAGGGCAACATTTTTTCTTTCAAAAAAAACAGTATCCAGATTTACTGAATATTCAATACCATCAATTATTATTTTATCACCCTGAATCTGAATATTTTTCATATCCTTTGCAAAATCAAAAATGACATTTAAAACATAATTTGTATATTCAGAATATCCGTAACCGCGTTCATTTAATGTGTTAGAAATTTTCTTATAAGAATTTCCCTTATCGTCTATACAAAAAACACCGTTCGAATTTGTAACAAATCTAAAATCCTTAAATTCCTCTTTCGTAATTGCATAACCGTCATGAAAACCCTTATCGCTATAACATTTGTTTTTTCCTAAAAACAAAACGTCATGATGCATATTATGCCCGGATTGAATTGCCTCATATAAAAGCTTTGTTTTGTTAATCTGATTATCAGCCTCAACAGGAATATAAGTTCCAATATATCTGGAATCCACATTCGGTAAATCATAATCACCTGCAAAAACAAATCCAGAAAAGATCAGAATAACTAGAAATGACAAAATAACTTTTTTCATTTATGTACCTCTCTGACTTTTTTACATAATTATTGCATATTTAAAAAGTTTTTTAAATACTTGCCTTAGCTCCAAGCAAATCATTTTGCATTACAACAGCAGGTCGAATTTTTGAGGGAAGGCTTCCTACGGAAAAACCGGATAAGGGACTCCCTGACAATCTATGAACATAAAAAAACCTCTTGCGTTAGAATAACGGCAAAAGGGCTTTTTTTCAATCTGTTAGAATCGAAGCAGATTTTTAAAGAGCATATTTTTCCAGTTCACAAATTACAGGCTCAATATAAGATTTCATTTTTTGAGGATTATCCAGTAAATAAGGAATTGTAAAAGGTGGAATCCTTTTGTATTCAGAATATTTTTGAGTATAAATCTCTAACCATGAAAAATTTTTATGCGTAACAATTTTTTCTATTGCCAATATACAATCTTCATTCTTCTTCATTTTTATGGAACTAGGATCATAATATTCATACGGCAGCATACTACGTAAAGTGTTAGCAATCCAGCTAATCCATTCTTTTTTAATGGTCACACAAGTATTCCTTACATAACCACCGCAAAGAACCACTTCGTTCTCGTTTTTATCCTTTACACAATAATCAAACTTATCCAGCAGCACTTTTTTGTAATAATTGCGTCTTAGCTTTTTAAGTATCATAGAATTATTGTATTTATAATAGAAGAGATTTATCAAGTTTGAACAAACTCAAAAAGAAGTTTTTATGACATATGTCATACCTGTAAAATTAAATTTATGACACATGTCATTTTTTGTTGGGCGCATTTTATTCAAAGGTAATTACCATATGAGAACCGGCAGTTTTTTCAGTAACTTTCTGGATAATTTCTTTTTTGTCATCTTCTGTTAATGGTACATTTTCCGGGATAAGCCAGTTGGTCATTGAACTCTTATAGCAGACAAATCCACCAATTATCATTTCTCCTGAGATTCTTACTGTACGGTCATCTATGGCTACGTCGATATATGTGTTTGTTCCTGTTATTTTTATCATATTTTTTAATCCTTATTTATGAAATGATATTATTCTACTGGTACTTCCTCAAAAGCTATACCTGTAAGACCAGCTTCTTCTATAGCTTGTTTGGCGGTTTCAGTACAGAGTAAATATGTTTTCTTTTCTTCTAATAAAAAGATATTATTATTGAAATCTTGAGAATAAACTTTGTTAGATGATAAAACAAGATTATTTATAGAACGAATAAATTGTTTTTTTAAGCTTTCAATGTATATATATTCACAATCCGACTTTTCTTCATTCAACAATTCATAACTTGGAAAAATCATTGTATAAAATAAATCCCAAATTATTCCTGTTTTATTATCAGTTGATTCCGAAAAGGATTTTAAATTTTTACCTTTATAATAGAATTGACTTTCGAATGCTTCATAATCTTTATTTACTTGAGCAATAACTTTCAAAAATGATTTTGAAACCAATATGTTTTTCGCAAAAACAAAATCATTTGGTTTTATTTTATTTTCAACATAATATGGAATTGGTAATTCATGTTTTGCTTTATACTCTCCAGCAAATAAATTCTCATCTTTCCATATATTATTTTCGAAAATGTACGCCCTTGCATATTTTTGAGGATTTTCAGCATTATAATTTATTAAGTAGAATTTCATTCTTTACCCCTCCCTAATCAATCACAAATATTTTTTGATTTGAATACAAAGAATTAACTCCTTGATTATTCATTTTTTTCATTTTTTCAATTATTTTTCTTACCTCTGTATTTACAATTTTATTATATTCAACTTCATCAGTAACATTCTTTAATACATCTACTAATCCATTAAGTTCCATTCGCAAATCATTTTCATATTTAAGTTGGTGCCCACCATTATGACCAACAATTAACGAAAGATTTTCATCTGTTTTAAGTAAATCTATATCCATTGGAGGTGATTTTAAAAATGAATAATCTCCCTTTTTTATAAAACTCTGCTCAATCCAGTGATGGTCTTGCATTGTCTTTGATTTTCCATATTTTTCATACAACTCTTCAATTGATTCTATAATAGCATCTTTTTCTGTATCTGTCTTCTTTGCAAAGCCAGCTTTAAAGCGAGCTTCATACTTTGAAGGTATTTTGTTTGTTACACGTGTTGGAGTTGGACTATTTAATATTGCTGGAAGATCATTTATATTTTCCGTTTCCCGAACAATTCTGTTTATATGTTTTTTCTTTTTTACATTTTTTAATGAATCTATTACATCTTCGTATTTATCCGATTCAAGAATTTTTATAATATTGTCATCATTTAAATAATTTACATACTTCTTTGGAACACTTGTAATTCGGTCCACTTTTTCAACTGGTAGTGTTGAAATTATTTTTTGTGCCGAATCCTTATTAAGTGTTTCCAGATATTGCCTTGCGGCTTCACTAATTTCGTTTTTATTAACTGATGATGTTTTACCTATCGATTCTATTATTTCATCCCATTTTCCACTCTTAATTAAAGTTTCGTTTGGTTTTACATAAATAGTTCCTGCTTTTCTTTCGAATATTACTGTTTCAGCCAGGGTGTCTGGATCAATTGTTGTAATCTTCGTTACATTTGGATTCTGCATAAGTCGTGGTAGTTCTATATTTTCCCAGATATTTCCATCTCTAAGTTTCTGTCCAACAATTGCCCTTACATCTCCACTTACCTGCTTTGCATATGCAGCTGATGCATCTTCCCATGCCTTGATTGAGTCAGGTACATCGAAATCCCATTTTGGCATTTCGATATTTTTTATCTTTATCTGAGTCTCTAATGTTGTACCGCCACATTTACTTGCAATCTCTGCTGCAACTTCGTCTCCAGATACAAGAAGTTTTTGGGTTGACGGATCTACCTTTGCACATCCAGACCAGAAGAACGCTGTTCCAGGTTCTGTTTTCAATGCATTTGTAATTTCACCTGTAATCTTACCGTCAATAAATTTGATAGATTTTGTTGCTCCTTTTTTAGTAAGTTCAACAGTCTTTCCAGCCTTTCTTACTAGGTCATCAGTCTCATCTGTGCTTAGTCTGAATTTACGGCCTTGAGCAAAGTATTTCATTACGTCATCGCCAATACCCAGTTTTCTGGCTATTTTTACACACTCCACAAAATCCAGAACAACAAAGGCTCCGCTTAATATTGCCATTGCGTAATTTCGTTCTATTGCCGACAAATCTGCATTATCAATTATCTTCTGGGCATCAGCACTTATTGGATACTGGCTGTATGCCATGTCTTTTTGTGCTTTTGCATCGCGTATATCGTATGGAATAAGAATAAAAGTTCTTTTAAATATAAAATTTTATATGGACGCATTTTTGCTGTCGCAAAAAACAGGCTTTCCGCGGTTCCGCGCTAACCGCGCTCCATACTTTGCTGCGCAAAGTACGCCTGCGGCGCCGCTACAATTCTTTGTGTACTTCGCTTCATGTTAAAGAACTTTGTTTGGAGAAATATAATCAGCAGTATTTCTTTAAGTCTTCTATAAGTGGACGAACGTATTCCCAGCCGGTTTCTTCAGGCTTCTGTCCTAATGGAATTGTAACTGGACCGAACCGATCTGAATCTACATGTGTTACCATTTTTCTTCTGTTATAAAGCTCAAGACAAAACCCCTCTGCACTTCTTTCATCTCCAAGACTGTCAATCTCTATCTGATCCCAACTGGTAGTAACAATAAATGATTTTAGCAAATTTATACAGTCACCTTGTTCAAGAACTTTTATTAATTCAGGGAGACTTCTTTTGTCAAATTGAATTGACCGATCTGAAAAATCTTCACTAGTATAAAGTCTTTTGTGACAATTTATTTTAATATCTTTTTCTTTTAGCTCTATTTCATAATAAAAATCTTTCATTTCTTTTCTCCTGTTAAAATCTTTGTTTCATATATAGTAAAACCTTCTTTTTGTAATCTGTCATTATCCCAGTCACTACCAAATCGCTTTATTATATATTCACGTACTCCCACATCTCCATCAATCGTTGTTGTATGATAATTTCCTGTAAATAAAGGATTTGTTCCATAAAGACTTTGAATAATTGATCTAAAATCTTTTATAGGTTTTTCCAATGAATTTACTGCATCATCTCCAAATGTATTTTCATATATCTTGAAAATTTCATCAAGTCTTGTTTCATTCAATACATTGTCTTCAAACAGATTGAGGTCTTGGATACCTTTTATATTATCAGAAAACTTTTCATCAACAAGAAGTTTTTTCCTTACATCATTTTTAAGAGAATCAAATGTTACCCGTTCAACTTTTACATTCTTTGGAGGAATTATAAAAGTTGCATATAAGTCTATATCGTTAAATGTTTCAAACCCTAGTTTTTTCTGTATATCTTTATTTGAAAGTCCTCTTAATTCTTCATAATCACAGACAAAACAGTATTCTTTTTGTGCTTGTGCAATTGTTCCATAGTTTTCCGAACTACCAGTACTTATCTTTACAAGAATTTCCGGTGGCTTTTCCTCTGAGGCTATTTTTGCAAGGATTTCTTCTGGTGCCACAGGCTTTTTATTTATATTTTCATGCAGTTTCTTTTCTGCATTTAAAATAAGTTCTTTGCTTTGTATTTGTTTTTTTTCAGTTTCTGTTTGCACCACTGAATCAATTCCAGGAAGTTTTTCAGTACTAATCATCTCCTGCAAAGCAACTTTTTCGCTCTGAAGTACTGACATCTGTGCAACATTTTCCATTGCTTGAATGGCACTCTTGTTTAAGACAACAGTAACTTCATTCGTAGATGTCGTTACTACAGGAACAGTTGTGGCGGATTTTGTAGCAACGCCTAATGTATCTGCCGAGCCTGATAATGCAGTTTGTGTTAGAGATTTTATCGATGGTATTACATTTTTGTACCTGAATACTTTGATATTTAATACTCAATTATCTCATCAAATTTTTCACATTCTGATTTTGGCACCCATTTTGTCCATTCTTCATATCCAGTATGTTTAAAACCTTTTGGTTCCCATTCAAGACTTAAATCACTAGCACCAACAAATAATTGGATTTCATCTTCTGTTTCTTCATAATAGTAATATGATTCTCCTTCATACCGAACCATAGGTGTTGATTTATATACCCTACCACATTCTACCCTATCTACAATTTTACTATAGACATTTCCTTTTGCTACAAAACCATCCATTGGTGTTTTACTAATCAATTCCAATTGTCCACCGCGCTTAAAGAAACATTTAAATTCAAGATTTTTGTATACTGCATAACAATCACTCATTTCACTACCTTCCATACATATTTATCGTCTTCAAATACCCGAACAGCAGCAATTGTTTCAGGCACACCTCTTTTTAATTCATTAATAACTGTTCCATCTATTATTTCACATGGCTTAAATGCATTATATTCAATGGAACCATATTTATTAGAAGGAGTTTTTGTAATTCCATTTCCTACAAAAGGATCATCTTGCTTAAAAGAGGAAGAAAGTATATACATTATGAACATTCTTGTTCATATTGATCAATTTCTTCAAGTGTTGAAAAAATTCTATTATCTAAATAATCACCATCTTCCATTTCTTTACTAAAAAAATCTTTTTCTATTTTTGTAATAATATCTTCTGGAATTGGTAATAACATAGCAATCATTTGAATTAAGGCATTTTTATCATAAGGTCCAGAATAATAACCAACAAACTTTTCATCACATTGATAATAATACCATCCTTTTTCTTTACGTACACAAAAAATTCTATTCGGAAGATTCATATCATTTTGAAAAAATAATTTTATATTATCAAAATTTATATTACATTCTTTTAAAATAGAATATATAGCATCTTTTACATATTTAGTTTCATCATTAATAATTTTTTCTGAAATCATTTATTTACTCCTAATTGGTACATTTCTTTTTACGTTTGTTATTATACCACATTTTATCATTGTATTCAGTGAAAAAACAGTATTCATTTGATTTGCACCTCCTTCCAAATCGTTCCATTTTTCCGCTTGTCCGCAATAACCATAAATCTCATTATCAACATCTAATTGAAAAATTCTTATAGCATCTTTAATTGAATTCTCTCCAGCAATTTCTGAACGCTTAGGGAAATTTAAAAAATCATTTTTTAATAAATTAAACTTAGCAATTGAAATATTGTATTTCTCTTTTAGTAATTTCAATCTAGATTTATTATTTAAATCTTTATCAGCAAAAACATCAACAATATCTTTATATTTTTTTAAGTCCATTATTCCTGTAGTTACAAAAGATTGTTTTTCTGTTTTTAACAAAGAACGTGCTGCAGCAGATGGAAAAGTTCCATCTGCATTTCTACCATATCCTAAAGCTACTCCAAAATCTCCACCCATTCGACTTATTTCTATTTTACCATCACCTTTTGTAAACAGATAGTCCAATCCTTTTATAGATTCAGGCTTATATCCTCCATAAAATGGCCAATCAAGATTAATCTTCATATCACCATCAATATATTCTAATTTTAAATAGTCACTTACATTTTCTTTTGTAATATCATAACCAAAAAGTTCATCTGTTATCCACTTACATTTATCACTTTGTACTAGTTGATATTTTATATCATTTGATAACATATTAAATAATTCTAACTGGTAATCTTTTGGAGATGCTTCTAAAGCAGAATAAATTTCATTTGGAATAGTTTTACTACAAATTTCATTTTTGATTGAAAGAATAGCATTGTTTTTATCTATTTCAATTTGTAAATTATCTGCTACCATCTCCTGCAAAGCAACTTTTTCGCTCTGAAGTACTGACATCTGTGCAACATTTTCCATTGCCTGAACGGCACTCTTGTTTAAAATAATGGAAACCTCATTTGTAGATGCTGTTAATGCAGGTAGTTTTGTGGTTGACTGCGCTGCTATTCCTAAAGTATCTGCAGTACCTGGTAATCCAGTTTGTGGAAGTGCCTGCACTGTTGGTGTTACGTTTTTCAGAACCTGAACTCTTGCCTGTGCCAGATTCTTCATTGTCATTTTCTGTAGAAGAACTTCAATGATTCCAACACCTATATTAAGGATTCCTTCCTTTATTTTTTCCCCGCCAACTTGAAGTGCTCTCTCTGAACGTGCTTTTTGTATAAGTTCAAGGGCTTCAGCTAATTGTACGATTCCCTTAATAATGTTTATTGCAGCATCAATTCCCATTCCAATTGTCATTATTGCAACAATTGCAGCTGCTACTTCTGGTGCAATTGTTGCTATTGCTGCAATTGCAATGATTACACCAGTTGCCTTAAAAAGTGCTTCTGTTAATGCTGCAAAATCAAGATCTACTTTCCAATCTATCAATTGAAGGGCACGTAATATTTTCTGCTGTAAATCCATTGACATTATAGTTTCATCACCAGTTTCAACTACCTGTTCAAACTCGATTGTATCTACAATGTTTTCTCCAGCTAATATATCGTGTACTTTTGCTTTTATAATGTAATGACCTTCTTTTACTGCGTTAAAAGTCCTGTCATATGGATTTGAAAAATTATAATCTAAGAAATCCGCTATATTTTCAACGATGGCTTCAGCTCTGTTATGTTCTGCTGAAAAATTATTATCTATATCTTCAACTTCCCATTCAACATAGTATCTGCCTATTAATCCAGCTAATGTTTCCTTTGCATCGTATAAATCTGGTGTTCCTAACTTATACTCAACTTTTCGTCCTATCTCAACAGTTCGAATTCCTGTTATTACTTCTTCTGCACTGCGTACTACAAACTGTTCATCTATAAAACCATTAATTTTTCTGCTTTCTGATACATTCAAATCAAAAATATTATTTAAGCGATCACATATGTTGGCATATGAAACTAGAGTTTCATCATCCATACCAATGAAAAATTCTTTAGAATCAGCAGCACTGTCTAATAAATTTTTATAATTATCACGATTTTCCACATAACGTTCTACAATTTTTTGTCCGGCTAAAGGAAGATATTCTTTGTATTGTTCTGCATCTGTTATCTTTTTTTTATAGTTTCGGAGAATATTGTGTGCATTATTGATTGCCATTCGTCTTGTTATTTTTGCCATACAAACTCTCCATTTCTCTGCATATTGTTATATGCAATTATGAATTTTAAATAATCATCATCATTTAAATTTAATGCATTATTCTCTACTGCTGATTCAACATTATCTTTTATGTTTTTCATGATTTGAAAATATTGTTTTTCAGTAACTTTATATTTATTTCCATTAAAGATAATTTCACGTATGCTATCTGGTTTATATTCTACAACTTTCTCTGCTGCTTCAGCTTCACTTTCGAGTTCTTCAACAGGTCTCTGGCCTTCAAGAATATATTCTTTGTTTTGCTGTATGTGAGTTAATTCATGAGCAATAGTTTTACGGCCTTCCTCAGTTTCTGGTTTATATGCATTATTTCTGAAATATACGGCACTTCCTATTGTCAAAGCATTTGCATGATAACTTCTGGCTAATTCATCAGAACTTGGACCATAATGTATTTCAACTTTTTCTACTTTTGTATTCAAATCAAGATTGAAATCATTTAATGATAAATTATCTATAGGAATAACTCTGTCATTCTTTTTATCCCTATAGATTACTTTTTCAATTACAGAATATTCCATTAAATCGGTTTCATCTTGTCGTAATCCGTTTCTATACTTTCTTTTGTTTAACGGTTTTTTAAGCCCTTTAACATTTTCAATATCTTCTTTTAGTAAACGAAGTAAATTCCTAAACTTTTCTATATTGCTCATAATTCAACCCTTGATTTTGTATTATTGATATTCTCTAATTGTTTTTCAGTCTGAGAATTTACAAAATTCTTTAATGTATTCTGATCCAGTTTTTCTCCACTTTCTTCAGCAGGTCCTACATCCCAGAACTGGTTCTTTGCAAATAACGGATCGTTTTTAGCGAGGACGGCTTTGTCGTGTTCGTAGTTGGCGTTGATGCGGTCGAGCTTGGTCATTTCTTGTGACTGCTGCTTTTTGGCGTGGCGATGCTCGGCTAAGTGTGTAAGGGACTCTTTTAGGGTGTCGCTTATTGGAGAAGTCTGAGTTCCATTAGAAACTTCTCCTGATGAGCCAGTTAGAGAATCTTGCCAGGCTGCGTTAGCGCCTGTTGCTGAGGTGTCTGCCTTTGTTGTGTGTGTTTGGATTGCTGAATGTGGAAGTTCTGCGTGATGTTTTGTAGAAACTGACGGATTCAGTGTTCCGGTGTGTGACAAACTACCGTTAGTTAGTGGTGTCGATGTGTAACCAAATTCATTGGTATTAGCACTTGCGCTTTGTGCAAATGAGTCTGATGAAAAACTTGTTGAAGAATTAAATGTCTCATTTACGCGTGCAGTACCAGAAACTTTTTTCCATGCGCCGCTTTTGATGTAGGACTGGACTACAGGACTTAGGCCCTCGGTTGGTAAGCCATAGGTCTGGCTGTAGTGGTGTTTTTCTTCTGCTGTGAGTTTTACTACAGGTATGTTTGTTGTTGCTGCTAATGTGGTAGCTGAAATTGGTTCTTGTGTTGCAGTTGCTGATGATGAATGTTTTTCTGAAACTGAGTTGTGAATCGGATTCGAATTCACAGCTGCAGTGTTCAAAGAACTGGTATTAAAACTTAATGATTTTCTGTCAAAGCTTACCTTCTTTACGCTTCCGTTTACAGCGGTACTGGTAAGGAACTTTTCGAGTTCCTGCTGCGGAATTGTGCTGAGTTTTTCAAACGAGGAAATTTCACTTTTAAGGTTTCTGATTCCTTTCTTGTTTTTCTTTCGCCAGAGGTATTCTTTAAGTAACAACGGAGTGATTGCATTTTCATCCGATCCAAATGAGGCAATCATTTCTGCGCGTTCTGTTTCCGGCATTTCATTTAAGAGAAGTTGTACTGTCTTTTTCTGTTCTTCTTTATAAGAAGCGCTTTGAGTGGTTTCTGAGACGGTTTTATTATCTGCTCCTGTTTTAGTTTCTGAAGTGTCTTTTGAATCAATAGATTTCTCAATTGTTTTAGCAGCCGTAGCTTCAGAAAATTCTTTTTTCCACTCCCCGCTTTTGATGTATTCTTTGATTACAGGGCTCAGGCTTTCTGCTTTGATGCCGTATTTTTTCTGGAGTTCTTCTTTTTCTTCCTGTGTTAGTTTTGTGACAGGGACAAGAGGAGTCTCTTCGGATTCTGCAGTTGTTGTATTTGCAACAGTTTCTGTGAATGCCATTGACTGTGAGTCAAAACTAACAGTTTTGTCATTTCCGTTTACAGCGGTGCTTGTAAGATATTTTTCAAGGTCCTTCTGTGGTAACTCGATTAATTTTTCATAGACCTTAATTTCTTCAGAGAGATTTTTTACACTACGGCCGTTCTGCTTTCGCCAGAGGAATTCACGGATCAAGAAAGGCGTGATATTGTTCCAGTCTTCGCCTGCTGCATAAATTAATTCTTCTTTTTCACTTTCGTTCATTTCTGCAATCAGGAGCTTAACTGTCTGTTTTTCTTCTTCGCTCAGGAAGGCTTCTTCTGGTGTTGCAGCGTGCTTTGTAACTGATTTTGTTTCTGCAAATGAAGACTCAGTATAAAGTCTTGATGGTACTCTTGTGATTGATTCTAAGACTCCACCAGCTGTACTTTTCTGCGTCATAAACCTGGTTCCAGAAGGAAGTGCAATTCTGTTTTTATTTTCTGCAAGTTCAACTTCTTTCTGACTTATCTGTCTGAATACAGGTGCTATCTGAATGTTTTTTGACGATACATAATTTTCGCTGGTAACAAGTTTTTCTGCTTCATCTTCAAAGTCCTGTACATAGTCTGTAAGAAGTGCCTGAGGTACATTTTTGTTCTGCTCTGTAAAAAGTTCACATGCTGCTTTGTCTGCAAAGTTGTATTCTACATTGAAGTCTTTTGTAACTACACGAATAAACTTTTCTCGGCTTTCACTAACTTTTGCAAGTTCAACAATTTTCTTACGGCTTTCAGGTTCTGAAACATAAAGATTTTTCAGCACTGCAAGAATCAGAGGATTAATTGTCTTTTCTTCTCCGATATCATATGAGGCAGAGGTTCCTGTGATTTCTTCGCCAGCGTCTTTTACTGTTTCAGGATTCTTAAATCCAATTTTTACAATTTTTCTGTTCTTCTTTGAAACTGATTTTTCATAGGCTGCCTCAAGAGCTTCAAGGCTAACTTCCTTCTGAGGAGCAGTCTTACTAATAAGCTCTTCGAAAAGAGAACTTACTTTACCTTCAAAATAAATACGTTTTTCGCCTGTTACATCCTTTACATGAGTTGAACTTGTACCTGCATTGCTTATATAGCCTACTACAGGTGGTGTAAAGCTTGCCTTAGGTAACTTTCCGCCAGAAGATTTTACTGCGTAATCAAAAAGCTCTTTTATACTCATACCAGTACTCATACGTACTGTTATATAATTCTTAATTGCAGCACAAAGTGTTTTATAAACTTCTACTTTTACACTATCAGTCTGTTCTGGTAAGGAAGCAAGATATTCAAGAGCTGCACCCTGATTTTCCTGAGGAAGCTTTTCTTTTATAATTTTTTCAACTGTCTTAACATCGTAATTGACTTCTGAACCTGTAGTTTCAACTTCAACAGATGCATCTTCTTTCAATACCTGACTCAAAGTTAATTCATAATTAAACTCGTTTTCTTTTCCATTTTTTACAAAGTCATATAAAAGCGAAATGCATTCTGCCTTTGTCTTTCCGCAGGATTTGTATTCGTTCCATCTGGAGCTTATTACAGCAGCAACCTTTGCAAATTCCAGACGTTTACCAGCCGGAAGCTCGGCTGCCTGTTCCATAAAGCTCTGAAATTCTTCTTCTGTAAACCCTGCCACTTTCGCATCTTCTGCTTCCAGAATATCAAGTGCAATTTCTGTCTTTCCATTTTCAAGTGCTGACACAATGTCTTCTGCTCTTGCTTCTGGTTTTACCTTTAAAACTGCAGCAATCTTTTTCTGAAGCTTTGATGAGTTTTCTTCTATGACAATATTTTTATCCAGTCTGATATTTTCTTCTGCCTGCCATTCTGCCTTTTTAGAATCAACTGGTGTAAGCTTCTTTTCTGCCAGATCTCCAAGAACCGCTTTATATTTTTCACAAAGTGAATCAATTTCTTTTGAGCTTTTATGTTTTAAAGTTCCAAAAGAAATCTCTGTAATTCTTGCGTTTCCTTTTTCAGCCAGCTGAGCTTTGATAGTCTTAACTAACTTGACTGTATCAGATTCTTCAAGACCATATATTTCATCAGTCTGGGTAAGGTACCATAATAAAATCGGATTCAGAAGAATCATGCCCGGATCATAAAGCATATAACCATGTTCAGTTTTTATAAGCTTTATGCTGCTTATTTTCTTTCCTGATTTATTCGGAGTTATTTCACTTTTATCGTCTAACGTAAATAAAGTCCAGACTCCGTTTTCGTCATAGTCGCTGAACCAGCCTTTCTTTTCGATTGTGTCGTTTGGATCATAGCCTTTGCTCCAGTCAAAACCGCTGTCGTCTTTTAATCTGTTGAAGTTGCGGTTCAGTCTGATTGCATTTTTTGCGGCTTCTTTTTCTTTCAGTCCGGCTGGAAGATAATTTTCGTAATTAAAGCCGTCTGCCTTCATTGCAGATTTTGAAATTTCGGTCATCATGCCGGTGGTGCCCATGTATTCCCAAAGCACCTTTTGATATCCATGGGCTTTAAGGACATCTTTTATAAAGCGGTTAAGATTTTCTTCAATAAGCTCTCCGCCTTCGAAAAACTCTGCATCGATATTGATAAAAGAATTACTTTCATTACGAAGACCGCTGGAAACAAGATGCTTTGTGCAAAGCTCTCGTGCTTTTTCACGAAGCTCTGTTTCCTGTTTTTCATCTTTTCCAATTGATTCAGCATACGAACGAACGGTTGTTTCCAACTCTTCTGCTATCTGAGAAAATCTGTTTGTTGTAATGTAATAATTGTATTCTTTTATCATAATAAACCCTAATTCACATCAATATCTTTAATACGCTTGTTTTTCTCTGTGATTTTTGCAAGCCCCTTATCTTCTTTCAGCAGGAATGTATATCCTATTACTGGAGAAGCTGTAAGAACATTACCAAATTTTACATTGCGTCCACCTATAGAATATCCTTGTGGAATAAAGTTCATATCTGCTTTTAATCCAACATAAGCTTTTCCTATACCAATTTTATGAGAAAAAACCGCACTTGCAGAAAGTCCTACATTAAAAGGAATGGAAATAAAATTTCCCATTGCAGTAGTTAATGAGTCTTTATAGGATTGCTTCGCAATTATGTATGAAAGATTAATTCCTGCCGCTACATCAATACTATCAATTATCTCTGTAGTTTTATTTAAAATAAATCTATATTTGGCCATAATTGGAATTTGAAGAACCGGATATTTAAGATGAATAGAATCATTTCCATATTCATTTCCATCTATTGCTTCATAATTCAATTGAATGCTTTTAAACTGAATACCGGTAACTGCAGATAAATTATGAGTAAATACCAAATCAACTGTAACTGCTCCGCCTGCATTTATAAAATTTCCAAAATTTCCAATATCCTGCCAGAAATTCTTATTTTCTTTTACCTGTTCTCCAAAAAGACATTCTGAAATACCTGCATCGAGTTCAAAATTGACATTATATCCAATTGCAAAAAGCGAATGGCAGGAAATTACTATGAGAACTGACACTATAATTACGATTTTTTTTATATTCATATTCATTAATTACCTTCACTTTCAAAGCGAAATTTTTCCGTTCCAAACCAATCAAAGGTTATGTAAGTTGAATTGTCAAAACGATTGGATTCCAGTTTATTACCATTTCCATCAAAAAAAAGGATTAAACCCTGCCTTCTTAAATCCGAATACTTTTCATTTCGTGATTCTGACGTACCATTAATCGAATAAAAAAATTTTATTTCTCTGTTGTCTTCGCTTCCAGATTGGGAAGGATTGGGTATTTTTTTTAAATTATTATTTTCTGGTTTCGCTGGATAAAGTTTTGCAGGAAATTTAACAACACCATTGTTGCCAATATAATTAATAAGAACGTCCTTTCCACCATCTGCTAATGGAAGAATTTGCTCCATATTTGAACAGGAAATAGCTGGTTTTGAAAGAGAATCATCCTTATAAACTACATTGAACTGTGATATATCAGATGAATTAATATCCTCTTTTTTTCCTAAGAAATATATAAACTGAAGAGAAGCTTTTAACGTGTTTCCGAAATAATTATCATCATTAATCTGTTGTATAAGTTTAAGCTCTTCTTGATCTTCAGGATTCTTCTTTACTAACTCTGTTTTAAAATCATCTATCTCATATATATATTCATTTATTTTATTCTCAATATCGTAAGAGCCTTGGAGAATCAACTTATTATCACCAGCCACAATTCTATAACCATCAGTATTAATTGAGTTAGAATTACATGTTACTGGCTCGCCCATTTCATTCGTATATTCATAACTTGTATCATCAGAATCCCAATGTAAGCCTTTATATATACTTTTAAGTGACACAGGTCTAAGAACATCAAAGTCACTATATGATGTTATATGATCCATATACTCTGCCGTTATACTTTTTAAATCAAAATCATAATTCCAAGTAATACCACTAGTAACTGTTTTTGTAGCTCCTGTTAAATATGTAACCTTTAGCTGGAAAAACTTACTCATTTCATATGTTTTGTTTGAAATGAATTTTCTTTTTTCACGTGCTTCATATTCATCTTTTGTTATAATATCCATTCTATAAATATTATATTTATCCTCTTTATATTTTGTAATTAATGGTAGCTCGTCTTCTGGAGGGGTTTCTTCATCACAAGCTTTTTCTATTGCTTTATAATGAAGCGTTATTTTATTATCAGTCTCTTCATTCAAGGAAAATATAAAACCATTTTTCACAGTTGATGGACTGCTTTCAAATACACTACCAACAAAGGTTATTGTCTCTCCATTGATAAAATCAATTGTATATTTTGCATTATTTGATTTTAGAGAATCTAATAGATTAGATGTTGTGCCCTCTATTTCAACTGATGCGAATTTTGGACATGATGGTAATAATCTTAATGAAGGACTAGTAAAAGAACCAAAAACTGTTATGTCTGAATTTATAAATTTAGAACCTTCTGCTACATAATGTTGTGTGTTATAGAGTACTTCCAGGGTTCCTTGCTTGCTAAAGCCTCCGTTGTTGAAATTATCGTAATTACCATTTTCAACCAGTTTATATTCAAGTTTATTTTTTTTATCACTATTAATAAATGAGGTTTTAGAACTATAATAATTTACATAAATATTAAACTTATTAAAGAAAGAATCTTTATTATATTCTTTTCCCAATCTATATGAAATTACCTCTTGATTTTTTTCCTGTACTTTAAGTGACGTTGGCGAATCTGGTTTTACTGTTACATAGAATGCGAATGTATAAGTTACACCTTTTAATTCAGCATGGTGAACTTGTATCTCTACCCTTTTAATACCAGGTGTAGACGTATCAAGATCAGTATTAATAATTTCAAATGCATTTTCTGTTTTATTATATTCAACTCTTATATTTCCTTCTCCAGTAGAATATACTAATTCTACTACAGTTCCCTCAAGGCTAACCTGTTCACCTTGAAAAAGAATTGCATTTGGAGCACTAACGAGTTCTACAGATGTTATAACCGGTAAACCAACACTTACCTCTGTTTCAGTAGTTAATATAGTATTATCAAAGAAACCGTTGTCTCCAAAGTATGTAACTATTACTTTTTTCTTAATCTGTGTATTTTCAGAATTGAGAATGTCATTCTTTTCTTTCTGATATTTAGATTTATCATCGTTTTCATATTCGAAAGTACAATACTTATCTGGAATTAACATAGGGTCCCCATAACTAGGAATTCCCCATACTTCCCAGGTTCCATAATCTGTATTATCAGGAGATATACCTAATGGAATTGTTGCTTTTGTATCTGCAAGTGTAAAATAAGCTTCAATACGTTCTAGTTTAGGCATTCCAACACAGATATCAAATGAACACTCTGCTGTTTTTTGAGTAAATGTAACTATATCCTCGAACTCTGCCGTAACAGTAACAGGAATAATTCCTTTTTCTGTAAGTACCTGGTCATCCATCGTTGAAGAAAGCTCTCCAGTAGGTATTTCGTCTCCAAGACTTCCATCGCTTAACAGCTTTGCAAATTTAAAATCTTTTATAAAGAATTTATCTCCCTGTTTATAAACTTTGTTTCTGGGAGTAACCTCCTGTCCTTCTGCTAAAGCAATTCCCGTTTGATATTTATCAAGTATTCGTATAGTAAAAGGATCTGATTTTATTGAGTTTACTGATATTACTATGTCATAATTTCCAGGAGGTAACTGATCTATATCTGATAATTCTTCATGGTTTACAATTTCAATTTTATATACTGTAATTAAAGAATAATTGTTATTATATTTTCCCTGAACAATCATTCCTGTTGGATCAAATTTTTCTGTTTTTGTATATATCTTTTTACTTGGTGCATAAACCAGTATTTCCTCAAAAATACCGTTAAAAATCATTACATAAACTTCAGTTTCGAATGTTTTATATTTTACTTTAAGAGGTAATCTGCTGTTTACATCTGCGGAAATAAAACCATCTACTGTAAAATCTCCAGCATTTAGTGGTATTCCAATTGTATTATCGCTATAAGTTGGTCTTACTACTATTTTAGAATAATCAAAATCCTCACCAACAAGATATAAATTTTGAGTAAGTGTTGCTGTAATTCCTGTAATTGTTTTTTTTACAAACCTTATATTAAAACTGTCTGAAAACTCTCCCATACTAACTGTAATAGGAATATCAGTTTCCATTTCAATTTCTTGTATTTCATCTTTGCCAGGGAAACCTGAAAAATCAACTCTTTTTAAATCCACTTCTTTTACTGTATTATCAGTGTAATAGCCATATACTTTTATGCCATCAGACAGAAAGGATTCTCCTTCAAGATATGATTTTTTAGCTTCACTTGCATCAACTTTAATATATTCCAGTTCAGAAAAACGTTTTATTTCTTCTATTCCCATATCGCAGGCTGCAAATAGAAATACTAAAAATGCAGAAAAGATAAATGACAGTTTTTTCATATAAGATCTCCTGTTCGTTTTTTATATTTCAAGCTGCCTTACAGCGGCACTTTCTGTTTCCCATTCTATGCTGCTGGCTTTTTTTGCGCGAATTTTAGCCCATTCTCTGGTTCCTTTTATTTGCTCTTCCATAGTTTGTGAAAGAGGGATCATTGAATGGATTGTGTTTTCTATGTATTTCTGATTTATATCTTCATTATTGTCGAAAGCGTCGTACAAGGCGCTTACAATGATTTCTTCAATTTCAGAACCACTAAAACCGATTGCAGCGTCTGAAAGCTTATTCAAATCAAAGTCTTCTACCTTTCTGTGTCGCTTTTCGAGGTGAATCTTAAAGATTTCTTTACGCTCTTCTCGTGAAGGAAGATCTACAAAGAAAATCTCATCAAAACGTCCTTTACGCAAAAGCTCTGGCGGAAGCTGGCTTACATTGTTACAGGTTGCTACTACAAAAACTGGTGTCTTTTTTTCCTGAAGCCAGGTAAGGAAGGTTCCAAATACACGTGCTGTTGTACCACCGTCTGTCTGTCCGCTTGAACCAAGCCCACTAAAGCCTTTTTCCATTTCATCAAGCCATAAAATAGAAGGGGCAATGCTTTCTGCTGTCTGAATTGCACGGCGTACATTTTCTTCTGAACTACCAACAAGACTTGAAAAAACTTTACCTACATCAAGCTTAAGAAGCGGAAGCTGCCACATGCTGCTGATTGCTTTAGCAGTAAGCGACTTACCACAACCTGGTATACCAAGAAGAAGAATACCCCTTGGTTCTGGAAGGCCAAAATCTCTGGCTTCTGGTGTAAAGGCCTTACCTCGTTTATTAAGCCATTTTTTTAATTCATCCAGACCACCAACGCCCTTCATATTCTCATTCACATGACAATATTCAAGAACTCCGGATTTTCTGATTATCTGTTCCTTTTCGGAAAGAATAATTTTAAGGTCAAAGTCTCCGGTTTGCACAAGAGATTTTGCAAAAACGTTTTCTGCTTCTTCTGCAGTAAGGCCAAGAGCGGCTTCTGTAACCTTCTGGAATAATGCAGGATTTTTAGAAATTTCCAGCTTATTAATATCTCCGATACTGGCTGCAATATTTTTTACAATTTCAGAAATTTCTTCTTTTCCAGGAAGGTTGTAATCGATTACTGAAAATTCTTTTTCAAGTTCTACAGGAACCTTTAACACAGGAGAAACAAAGATTACATTCTTCATTGATGTTTTTAATGAATGTGCAACATCGCGAAGCTTTCTTACTACAACAGGCTCATTCAAATATGGATGATAATCCTTCATCACAAAAATACCGTTTACATCAGCCTGTAAAATATATTCAAGAACCTTAATGGGATCTTTAAAATCTGAAAGGAATGAACCATCTGGAGTTTCCAGACCATTTGTTATACTCCATTTAAAAAGCTGCTTTTTTCTGTTTTCTGTAATTCGAGCAAGCTCTTCGTCTACACGACCTTCCTCAAATGACACTACATAAATAAGCGGATATCTTGCTCTGATTAATGTTTCGATTGTAATTCCTGAATTGTTTTTCACTTTTATGCCTCTATAAATCCTGTTATTGTAATTTTTCCATTTTCTTCTATTATGATTTCTGCGTTTTCTGAATATTCATCCTGGTCTGTCAGATTATTCACAATAATTCCGGCTTTTAATTCTAAAAACCGCTGATTTCCAGAACCGGCCCATTTACACGAAGATGGATAATCTTTCATATATGGGCCGTCAATTAAATAATCACAAAACATCAGAGTATCGTGATGCTCGTAAAGCAGCTTTTCGTATAAATAGCCTGAATACACGAGTGTGTTTAACTCCCTTTCTTTTGCAAGCTTCAGAAGTTCTTTTAATTCATCACTCTGATCAAAAGGCTCTCCCCCGCTAACTGTTATTCCATCAACTGCTTCGCAATCTATTTGAGCAATAATCTGCTCTGGAGTTAATTCAATTCCTCCGTTGTATGAATGGGCAGAAGCATTAAAGCATTTTTCACAATGCATGCTGCAGCCCTGAACCCATACAACGGCTCTATTTCCGGGACCATTTACCTTTGATTCCTTTACAATTGAATTAATTCGCATCAGCACATATTCCTTTTTAAGGTGAAGCTTGTTGTATAACCGTTTACATTATTAAATTCATGTGTAACTGAATCTGTGATATAGTCTCCACTAAATTCATCTCCAACATACTTAATGCTTACAGTCATGCCTGGAAGCAGCTTATAAGTTCCTTCTGCTTTTCCTCGTGCTGTCATAAACTTGTATGAATTATGCTGAAGGCTGCCTAAGGCAATGTTCTTTGCATCTTCTTCATCAAATAATGTTTCATCAACTATGTTGTTTACCCATTTTCCGCTGCCACCTTTTGAGCAGGAAGTAAAGTCGTCTGAACCTCCAACTTTTTTAGGTACATCACTAACTGTTGCGTTTCCTGCAAAGCCTTCACATTTCAAAGAATCCCAGCCTACAGAATTGCAATCTGAAAAAAGCTCTGAAATGTCTTTTACCGGATAGAAAGAAATCAAGCTTTTTCCCCATTCAAAAATCACCTCGTCGCTGCGAACCTCTATGGAATCTTTTACATACACTTTTGTTCCATAGGCGTACACATCTTTTCCATAGCGTTTAGCTGATTTAAGAATAAAATCGTAATCTGAAATTCCTTCAACGCCTGCAAAAAGCTGGCTTGCTCCAAAAGAGTCTATTTCTGCTGTAAGAGAATAGTTTTCAATTATGTCTTTTATCGCATCACTGCAGGTTTTGTTCTCATAAGATACAAAATGATTTCCATGCTTAAGTTTGTATAAAGCATTACAACCACGAACTTCTACCATTTCGTGACCAAACTCTTCGAAACGTCCCGCAAAAGCAGTAATCTCACCATCGAAAACCTCTTCTACATCATCTTTATAACCAAGATGAATAGAAATCTGGCTTTCAAGAGAGAAGGTTCCAAGCTCAAGCAGCTTTTCTGCAGAAACATCAAACAGCAGAGAAAATGTTCCAACTCCATTTAATCTGTCATTTACAACTATCTTTTTAAGAGCCCCTTCGTGCTTTGTATCAAGACGTTTTCCATCTACATATACAATCCAT
The DNA here is from genome assembly GCA_946407195.1 of uncultured Treponema sp. Classification (GTDB taxonomy): domain Bacteria; phylum Spirochaetota; class Spirochaetia; order Treponematales; family Treponemataceae; genus Treponema_D. The sequence continues at coordinate 53,277 of CAMJNC010000001.1, forward strand.
ACCGGGGTTAACGTTTTATTTTCATCAGACATTTAATAACTCCTGTTAGTATAATGGAGGTAATTCTACAATTGTTCCTGCCGAAATATTTTCCGGGTCATCAATATTATTGGCGTCGGCAATAGCTCTCCATTTGGAACTGTCGTTATATTCTCTTGCTGCCAAAGAAGACAAGGTTTCTCCTTCGCGCAATGCCATTCGTTTTGTATGGTCTGCAGATTCACGTCTTGTGTTAGAAAGCTGTGTAGCGGCAGTTGCATATTCCTTAAATACAACCTTACAGATTGCACGAAGAGGGGTTCCGTCATTTGAGAAGAGTGTAAAACGCTGAACAAGATCTTCCATTACACAATCAAAGCTAAGGCTTCCCCAGCTGAAACGGAGAATTGGAGGTCTATGCTCCTGAGCATTTACAAGCATAAGCTCTTCAATTTTTGTTGTATAATCGCGAACATCAGTTTTTTCTTCTGAAGTATCAAAGAACAATTCCATAGAAAGTCTTTTGCGTTCACCCATTGTAAACTGAACTGGTGGCGAATCCATTCCAAATACATTTATTTCTGACCATGGAGTCTTCTTTTCAATTACATACTCTTTAGGATTAAAAAGAACTTCAATTTCGTCGTTTGTGTCTACATTTGTAATTACAGCTTTTTCAAGTGCCATACTCAGCTCCTATAAAAATCAGTTACCGTCAACCGACAGACCTTCATGTGTTATTTCAATTCTTTCTACTGCATATTCGCTGCCCAGATTTGTTTCCAGTCGTGGACCAATCCAGCGGCAAGGGAATGCACGGAAAAAATTCCAGCGTTTTAATTCGTTGTTTTCTGTATCTTTAAGAATGATTGAACCGTTTTTACGTTCTATCTTCTTATCTTCCAGTACAGTTTCTTTATACCAGTTAAACAGAGCCTCATTATCTGTAATTCCTTTTTCAAGAATCAGATTTGGATAGCGGGTACGGCCGTAGAATTTATGAGTCGTTGTATTAAGGCCACCCTCTTCTATCTCATATACATAAGTCTCTGCTTCCAAACCTTCGCACTTTTGAAATCTTGCGGTTTCTATACCGTCAATTTCAACAGTGAACAAATAGGCAGAAATCTTTCCATCATCACTCATTTTCTTCCTCCTAATCCTCCTGGATATATACGCTTGCGCCATCTTTTTCTGCAGTAATTGTTACCTGGAAAAATTCGGCTGGCTTGACAATTGCAACACCAACTTCAAAAGTCAGTATTCCATTATCTATATTTTCAATTGGATTTAATTCTTCATCGCAGCGTACATAAAACCCCTGTTCTGCTGTACTGCCTGCTAAATATCCTTTCATCCACAGGTTCAATAAAAATCCGGATACCTGTCGTACAAGGCGTTTTCTAAGATTCTTGTCGTTTACTTCAAAAACAGCCCATTGAGTTCCCTGTTTTATAGCAGAACTTATACGCGAGAAGGTTCTTCTTACACTTATATAGCGCCACTCATAATCTGGAGAAAGTGTCTTTGCTCCCCAGATTTTTACACCTGAGCCCGGGAAATACTTTAAGACATTTATATTTTTGTCATAAAGCATTGAGATTTCGCTTTGTGTAATTTTCTTGGAAAGGCCTACCGCGCCCTGAACAATACAGTTAGCCGGTGCCTGGAAAATTCCTTTCTCGCTATCTGTCATTCCTATGCAGCCACAGATTGCTCCAGAAGGCGGCATTCGTATTGTTTTATATCCGGCAGCATCCAGCGGATCTAATACATTCACATAAGGATAATAAATTGCCGCACAGTTAGACTGTATTCTATTTGCATAATCTATTGCCTGCGGAGTGGTAAAAGAATCCGGCATGTCCAGAACCGCAAAACGATTTGGAAAACGTTCTGCCTGAATTACCATGGCTTTTTGTACTGCTTCATAAGCCTTTAGTCTTTCTTCCGGCTCTTTTCCCGGCTGATTCAAAATCCAGTTTAAATCTGGAACTGCAATAATTGAAATGTCATCTCTTGTTTCAAAGGCTCCAATTCCAGAAAATTCATTTATTCCTTTATAAAAGCCTATAAAGTCTCCGGCTGTAATATCTGCAATTCCATCGCAGCCATTCTTTGCATATTGTGAATAAACAGGTTTTATCATTCCCTGTGCATCTGACCTGTCTATTCTTAATGTACGAGAACGAGTGTTTATATAAGTTTCAAAATACCTTTCATTATTTTCATTCATTGAAAGGTGCAGATAGGTTTCATTCTTTTTATCTTTATTTGAAATAATTGTTGAAAAGAAAACCTGACGGATAAGTATTTCCTGTAAATTGCCTGTATACTTTTTGAGATTTTTAAGAGGGTGCGAAAAATACACCAGATTGTCTTTTATTTTCGCTATCTGGCGGCAAATTGTTTTACCGTGTTTTAAATTAAAATCAAGAATGTCGCCCTCTGCAATATTCTCAGTATTATCAAGTTCTACATAATCAAACTCTTCACCAACACTAAGAATTTTTGACTGAAGCTTTTCATATTCATACCAGAGCTTAACGCAGATGTAGTTTCCCCAGGTGCCTGGAGTAAGAGCCTTTAATTTTACAGATCCCTTCTGACATTCCAATTCAAGCTCCGCTTCATGAACAGATTCTGTATGAGCAACTCTTGTAACAACGCATTCTTTTCCACCGCATTTGAAATAACTGTAAACAGATAAGGGCAGTACACCTTCGGTATCGAATCCGCCATACAATTTTAAATACTCGTCAAAGCTGTTAATAAGCTCAGGCTTTCCTACCGGTCCCTTTTCGGCAATACCGGCAAAAGCACAAAGGCAGCGAGTATCAATTTGTAATGGATTGAGTACATATTGCTGTTCAGAAACATATACTCCAGGCACACTCAATCTGTTCATCTTATTCTATTTCTTTTCCTTCTTAGGCTTTTTCTTTTTTATGTCCGGAAGATATCTGCAGAATGGACAGTAATCCCAGGAGTCTTTCATTCTGTTTCCACAAACAGGACACCTTCTTTTTGTAATTCCCATTGCAGTTCGTTTTTTAATTTTTATAAGAATGAAGAGAATTACAATAACGACAATAATTACAACTGCAATTATAATTAATGTAATTTTGAGCCAGCGTGGAACCGGAAGCTTTACAGCTAAGAATGTTTTCTGGCCTTTTCCTTCTGAATCTCTTTCAAAAACAGCAACTTCGAGAAGATGGAAGTTATTATCTGGTTTTACATTTTTAACCTTATATGTAATTACATAACATTTAGTAATAATGTCTCGAATTACTTTTATACTGTCTGGTATTGACTGTAACTTAGAGCTGTAAACATAGGTTCCCGAAGTAAGCTCCGAAATCTGATTAAGTGCACTTAAGCCAGCCGAGCTGAGTACCTTAATACCTATTGAGTAAATTGGAATAGATTTTTCATTTAGAACTGCATCAAGCTGATCTTTAGAAAAGCGGCTGTTCTGATCACGTCCATCTGAAATTATAATAACAACTTTTCTTCTTGTAGATTTAGCTTCAAGTTTTCTTACAACATTTAATATCGAGTCATAGATTCTTGGCTGAACCTCTGAAATCTCAATTGCATTTATAAGTGAAGTATCAATTTCTTCTTTTTGAAGATTTTCAAAAACCGGAACAGCTTCATCTCCAATTGTATACAAAGAAAGGGTTTCACCTTTCTGCATATAATCAATAAACTTAATTACTGCAGTCTTCTGAAAGTCGAGAGGCTCACCTTCCATAATACCATTGTTAGAAATAAGAATAGTATAATCTACAGGTTCAGTTTTCATTGAAAATGGATATACGTTCTGTTTTCCATTTAATTCTTCACTGTCAATCCGAGACATAAAAAGTCCGGGAGCAAGTCCTGTTACAATTTCGCCATTATTGTCTCTAACAGAAACATAAGCTGTCATGTTTGGATAGTCATGAGAATCTATCTGATCTATTTTTACATTAAGTTCTTTTTTTTCAGCTTCCTGTGAATATACAAAAATTGAAAAAGCAAACAGAATCAAAAATGTTAATATTTTTTTCATAATTACTTCCTATAACAATTTAATTTTGAACTGCTTATCTCCCAACAGCAGAATATCACCATCAATGAGCAGAGTTTTTACACTGTCTATTTTATTTACCTTAACAGGGGTTCCATTTCCTAAATCTACAAGCGAACACTCATTATCAAAAACTGAAAGATACGCATGTTGTCTTGCAAGGCCTGCATTAAGAATTCTTATTTCACAATCAACAGCTGAACCTATAAAAGATTTTCCTTCATGTATGGTATAACTTTTTTCTACACTGCCATCTTCTTTAAGTGCAACAAGCCAGCCGGCAAGTGGTGCAATGCAAACTGGACACACTTTCCAGGATGGGTCCATAATATGACCTTCTTTACAATACTTATAATGCATCTAGTCCCCCTACAATAACTGATAAACCCAGATAGTTGCTGAGTTATCTCGTCCTTTTTCACCGATATTAAACATAACCTCTGGCGTATACTCAGTAATCTCGCCTTCGTTAATCTTAAGATAAATATTTCGCCAGCGGTTTTTTGTATCAACGCCGTCAACATTCATTGTGTAATTATTTTTACCCTGTAATGTAACAGTTACTGCATAATTACCCTGATATATGTCTGTTCGGCGGATTATTAAAGTCTTACGTCCCTTTACAATATTCTTCAGATGGAATTTCATGCTTCCGCCAATCCAGCGTTTAATAGTGTCGTATACAAGAGTTCCATCAGGATAATAGAATGAATCTTTTACTGTAGAAGGATGACTTGCATTTACAAATGAAAGTCTGTGAGCTTCTATAGACTCTGGAGAAGCCATATTGATTGTGTCGACAAGTGTATATTTTTCTTCCTCAAACAGAAGAACACGCGGCATTTTGTAACTGATGAACTGAATATCATTACTGTTAACTTCCTTCTCAATTATTGTATTTTTCAATCCATCAATTATTTTTTTGTGCTCACCCAATATAAGATCTATTTCTTCATATTTGTTGCCGTATTTTTTCAAAAGCTCACCAAGATTGTACATTGCATTACGGGCATTTTCATAATCTTCTTTGGTTGTAAAATTATAATTTTCGTTTTCATGCTCACGCTCGTAATCTGCAAGTTCAAACAAAACATCATGATCAATATCAAAAAGCGGAGTCATAAGATGAATTATGTCATCAAAGAAAACTCCTGCTGTCTGAATAATCATCTTTGAGGTCAAAGCCACGGTGTACATGCTCTTTAAAGACGGCAGCGGGAAAAACTCATTACAAGATTTTGAAACACTACAGGTATATTCAAACAAATCTATCATGAGCTTTTGAAGATACATTGAAACACCGCGTTCTGTTCTTACTGCCCATGGAACAAATCTATAATCTAATGCATTAGGTCCCGGATTCTTAAAATCATCGCAGTTTGCAATTTCGTTTATTCCAATTCCTTCCGGATCTTCAAGTCTTACCCGAGCAAGTTCTACTGTAATATCTGGCTCTGTAATTTCCTGAACAATTTCAACCTTTGCAGTTTCCAGCTTGTACTGGTAGCCCTGCAAATCTATATTTTCTGAGTTTTGGAAAAAGTCCTGAAGCACTTCGCTATATTTGATTACAATGTAAATTGTGCATGGATAGTTATATTTCTTTGAATCAAACACAAGCACCTGTGGTTCATATAAGAAAAGCGGTTTTCCAAGACCATCGAAACAAAGTCCGCGCCCTACAATAAAAGTAACAAGACCACCCTTAGTTTTCTCTGCCTGTACATGAAGTGAATCTAAAAAATTAGGAACTATTCCATAACCATGAAAAATTTTGTTATATAGCTTTTCCTTATTGAAATGATAGTCTTCTATCTTATTCCAATAGTCTGGACCTACCTGCAGGCCTGGGAAGAAGTTTGCTCTTTTATAGTTTTCCAGCTCATCCATAATCTATTTTCCTTTTTAAAATGTTATTATTGAACCCATTGTAGATTTACCATCAATTGTGGTTTTCTTTCTTGGGCGTACCTTTTTCTTCTTAAAACAGATATAGCAGTCTGTATTCACAGGCTTTTCCTGTTGTAATAAAAGTGAAAGTCTTTTTATAAGATTTTCATCAAAATATTCTTTTTCAACCGGGAACGATACTGTAAAAACAGAAGCATCTCCTTCTCTGTTAAATATTCCACCCCTTATATCCGTGTTATCTAGAATATCAAGACGAGAATAAGGGACATAATCTTCAATTATTTCTGGAACAATTCCTGTAAGAATATATACATAAACCTTTAAACCTAAGGCTGTTCCGCGTAATTTAAACAAAGGAATTGCGTATTGTAAAAAGAGTCTTCTCTTTTCTTCTGTTCCTAAAAGCTCAACATTAATACCCAGCCAGTTTGCAAGAACATGAAGAAAGTCAGACGGGCAATGCATTGGTCTGAATAATTCATTTATATTGTCAATTTTTATGGAAATATCATTTTTAAGATGCTGGAAAATCATAAGATAGCGGCTTAAAAAATCATTTTCCTGAAAGTTCGAAGGTAAATAACGTACCGCATTTTTTGAAGTAGCATAAAGCATTACTTTTTTGTTATCGATTATTTTACAATCAGTAACAATAAACCTGCGGTAATCCGATTCCTGATATGTAATTTCAATATCATCTTCCTTCAAATCTGAATACAATGAGAATAATCTGTTTTTTGCAGCAAAGAGGTCTAAGCCTACACAGGTTTGCTTAATTGCAACTGCATTCAATTATCCCCACCTCCTGACTGTAAGACGAATATTGTTTTTTGTATCTTCTTCTTCCTGAACAACTGAATAACCTAAATCTTTTACCTTATCCATAATTGTTTCATATGCGTACTGACGTGTAATCTTATTTAGAATTTCATCCTGCTTAAGACCGGTAAAGGTTTCTATTGCCCACCAGTCAGCAACAAATTCATAATTATTTTCTTTCTTACGAATTCCTATGCTGTATTTAGAGCCTGTTTTAATTTCAAAAATACAGTCTTCTATTTCTTCATTCTTTCCATAACCATGAAGGGTAAGCTTTTCGTTTTCAGCTGCTTCAACATATTTCATATCCAGAGCTTCGAGCGCTTTTTTGAGACATTCAAGACTTTTAATTTTTGTATCAATTTTTGAAATATGAGACATCTTTATTCCTCTTTTTCCTTTTGTCCTATCTGCACTCTTATATATGCATTATTAGGAATCTTCTTTGTTACACTCTCTATGCGGCAGGTTACAAAACCATTCATAACAGAAATGATTTTGAATGTTCCAATAATTTCTCCAAAATCCGAAGCAGGAGAGATTTCTCCGGATACTCCTTTTTCGAGTCCTGTTTTTACTTCTCCAGCCTTTGCCATAATTTCTGTCTGTACACCATTTTCCAGAGATATTTCCAAAACGCGCATAACGCCATAAACAGGCTCATAAAGAACCTGTTTTTTGAGCTGAACATTTTTTGGTAGTGGTGTTATTTCAGCTAATACCAGAGGATCTTCTACAACAACATCTTTTGATTTGCAACCCGTAAGCAGTAAAAGCAAAAATAGAATCGGTAATAGTATTATTTTTCCAGCAGTTTCCATACACGTTCTCCATCTTTTCCTCTGAATATCCAGTTTCTGTCATCAAGATATAAAAAGAAGCTTCTGTAAATATTTCCATTTATATCTACAGTTTTAGTTTTTCCTTTTAACTCGACAGATGCATCAGGGCGTAAATAGTCTCCCGTATAAATAAAATGTTTTCCCTTTGGTAATACACATTTTTCAAGCCGGTCCCAGCCCAAAAAAATGTTATTAATAAATAAGCCCTGTCCTGGAGTGCTGATGTCTGGCACAACACCATAAGCATCTTTTCCAAACAAGTCATCTGCCAATGAATAAATTATGTTATGATACGAGTCCCATAATCCTGCCATAGAAAAATCAGGGTTAAAGAACTTTACATTTTTAATAAGCTTATTTGTTCTTGCATCGCGTAAAGAAATGTGAAAAATATTGATCTGGTCTGTTAATTGTATGCGGCCTTCAATAATGTAATCTGCATAATCATAAGTATTGTATTCTGTATTAACAAACTGAGCTAAATCTATTGTTGCAACAGACTGAACCATCTCTGTTGTATAAAGCAGGTATGCAAAAAGTCTGCTGAACATATCATCTTCGGGTTTTATTGTTACGCCATCCTGTTCAATAAAGGTTGAAGGAATATAATCAAATTCACCATTTGACTGTCCTATAAAGGTTCTGCTTTCCAGAACAAATGGCTTTACTATTATTTTTTTCTTGTTTCCAGTTTCAAAAGTTTTATTTTCAATAATGTAACTATATTCTTCAAGCATTGCGGCAACAGCTGGCTTCATTTCTGCTAATGAAGAAATTGTTCTGATTACAGTAATTGGATATCCGTTATCAGTAAATCTATAAAAAGAAAGAATTATTACATAACCGTCACTTGATTTTAATATAAAAGGCTGACATACACCCGAAATCAAACACGGGTATCTTTCATCAGCTAAAGCATAAATAAATTCTTTTGAGTTATTAGCCTTGCCCATGGAGTATTTTCCCATAAGCCATTTATCCAGAGAAACCGGCTTCATTTTCTCTGTATCAATCATGCATCTATAAATTGTGTCCTGATACTCTACTGCAATATAACCTGGTATTACAGAAGTTGTTCCTGCCTGCAGCATTACATAAGCGGGAACAAATTCGGAAAGAGCTTCGTATCTCTCTTGTACAGGAATATCTGCTTTTTGAGCAAACATTGCCTGATAATCCTCAACACCAGCAGCAAAAGAATTGCTTAATATAAATAGAGTAGAGAAAAAAATAATAATTTTATTCTTTATTCTGCACATTATAATCACACTCCTCTGCTGCCAGTATTTTGGATTAGACTATGACCAGTCTGCGTTTTCGTAAACCAAAGAAATAGTTTCCTGGATTACTCCAGATTCCTGGCTTCCGAGGTCAGACATAGTCCAGCCGCATGGAACGCAATTGTAAAGGTTGCGTCTCTGAATTTCAGAAACACCATCGCGATCCATGAATACGATTGAAACAGACTTCTGTTCCGGGTTTCCTCTTTCAACAGTCTTCCACCACTCTTTGAGCACCTTGTCACGAGGGTCTGCGTTACGTACGAGCTTTACAGTATCGTACTTAACTTTTCCGACTACTTTACGAGGATTCTTATCCATACCGCCCATATCATCAGACACTTCGGCAGTAGCTCCAAGTCCTGAAATTGACACGAAGTTTCCGTAATCAATTCCATCTACTTCAACTTTGAAGTAAGCTTTGGTGGTTGGTAAATAATCAGCCATCTTTTTCTCCTTGTGATTTTATTAGATAAAATCAAGTTTTTTTTATTCGTCTCCAAGAGTTTTCTGAGAAACCCTGAACACTACAAATTCAGCAGGCTTAGCAGGAGCCAAACCAATTTCAATTACAACGTATCCGGCATCAATTGATTCTGGTGGGTTCAATTCATCATCACAACGAACATAGAATGCTTCTTCCGGAGAATCTCCAAATAAAGCTCCACTCTTCCAGATGTTGAGAAGGAATGCTGTAATATTTCTTGTAATCTTCTTCCACAAATCTCTTGTGTTAGGTTCAAATACAACCCAGTTAGTACCATTCTGAAGAGCCTGCTCTACCATACAGAACAAACGTCTTACGTTTACATAGCGCCATTCTGGATTTGAACTGATTGTGCGGGCACCCCATACTCGGATACCACGTCCAGGGAAGTCACGGATACAGTTAATACCCTTAGGGTTCAAAAGCTCCTGTTCTGCATCTGTAAGGTTATACTTCAAGCCAAGAGCAGTTTTGAACAATTCGTTGGCTGGTGCCTTATGACAACCTCTTGTTCCATCTACACGACCATAGATACCACAAACACCTCCAGAAGGTGGCGCATAAATATTCTGGTCTGCAACCATGTCATACATCTGTACCCAAGGGAAATAGTAAGCACCCATAATCGAGTCACGAGGCATTGGCATAGTGTCAATTCCAGCTTCAAGAGTTTCAGGCGAATCGAGAACAGCAAAACGGAAACGGTTTCTTTCACAATGAGTAAGAATTGCATCCTGAGCAGCAGGATCAGTAACACCAGGTGCACAAATAATTGAAATATCCTGTATCTCATCAAAGAGTGGTAAACCAGACTTTTTACCAACTCCTTCATCTTTTCCGATAATAAGCTTAGCAATATTATCAGGATTCTTTACTTCGTAAGGTTCGTTAGCAGCAGGATTTTCTCCTTCTTTAGCGGCAGCCTTATCCCCTTCTTTTGCAGGAGCATCAGCTTTTTTAGGCTTTGGAGCTTCAGCTAAGTTATTGATATAACACTTTGTTCCACCGTTCTGGAAGAACTGATAAACTCCATGTGCCAGCCATCCACCAGCATGCAAGCCACCGAACAACTTGGTGTACTGAGTCCAGTTTGTTACAAGGACAGCTTGATTTACAGGACCTTTCTCGGCAATTCCAAGAAAACCAACAATGTTTGTAGCTCCAGCCTCTATAGGCTTAGAACCACTTTCAATTTCTTCGACATAAACACCAGGTGTTTGATAGTTTGGCATTTATTCCTCCTTTTTTATCTATTGACCTGCTTAGCACTAAGGTCTTTCTTTTCAACACGTACAAAGCTTTCGCCCTTGAGAGAGTTCAGCTCGACTTCAACTCTATAATCGAGATATAAACCTTCAGAAAAATTTTCCGAAGAATCTCTACGAACAACCGGCTCAAGAATAAATTTGTTTAATTCATTTCCATGCCAGTTGTATTCGTTGCATTCATAAACTGTATTATCTTTAAAAAAGACAGCAATATAACCAAAAAGAGAAAGCGCATCTTCCAGAACAGGAGCATGTATTAAAACCCTTATGCGCATTTGATATAAAGCAGGAACTTCATATCTTAGTTCATCTACAATTATTCTTTGTCCGGTTTTATCGTTAGTTGTCTGGAAAATATCGGTTACTACAAATTTAACTTCGTTCTTTAATTCGTTCGAAAAATCATCAACAATTGAAAATTCTAATTCATTAGCAGTGGAGAGATTCTTTTTTAATGTTTGAATTACATACTTAAAAATATCTGACTGCATTTTACACTACCTCTTCTCAACCACCACATTATTTAAGAAAGGAAGCTCATCTTCATGGAGCAGAATTTTTTCAACTACTACATCTGCATCTAAATCAAAAACTTCTACCAGATTGATTGAAAGTATTTCATTTATTTTTTCAAGCTGCTTAAGAATCATTCCAACTGTAACTTCTTTTCCAAATTCCCAGCCTGAACCACCATCCCCTTCCAGACAGTCAAAATTACGCCTTAAAACTTCTTCTATCCGCGCTTTTGTTTTTCCCTCATCCAGAACATCACTCTTAAAGGTAACCGCAAGTGTAATATTAAATTCTTTATAAACAGGACCTTGAACACAAAGCGGAGTTCCCACAAGCTTTCTATTATCAAGATATTCTTTAACCCTGCGTATTAATTCTCTCGAAGGTAAAAGCTTTAAATCATACCCAACACCCGCAGGCCGCACCGGAATTATTATTGTACAAACTTCGTTCTTAGCATTTCTCTTCTTTAAGCAGTAAGATCTTCCAACACTTGCAGAAGCTTCACGGGCAAGCCACTGAAAATCTTCAGACGTAACAGCTCTCTGCAAACTCTTAAAGGCTCCGGCCGCTCTTCCCTTAAGGTTATCTACAGATTCCATATCTGCCCCACCTTCTGCCGGGAATGGGTTCGTACACCCGGAAATAAAAGGTATGCTCTGAATTAAACCTTGAAGGGTATTTCTTGCAACATTTCCTGTTGTACCACCACCGGTGTGATAAGATTTCATAAGGATATTAAATTTACCCTTAGGTGGATTAACGCCTCTTACGCCATCGCCAAATAAAATCTTTCCACAGGAATAATCAATTACATAGTGCCGTGAGAATGTTGTAGAAGAATAGAAGTTTTCAACCTCTGTGTAGCGCACCCAGACTTTATCACCTTTTTCAAAATAAGGTTCAGCGCCACAATCCTTTTTAATAATTTCAAGTTCATTTGCTGAAGGAATAGACTGTTCATTTACATATAAAACAGAACCTTTAAGTATGTCTTTATGTGCAACAAATAAAGACTGCCCTGGAGCACCGGTTCCTGAACCAATTATTTCATTCTCATAAGTCTTTTCATTTTTTGCATAAACAGAATTCAAAAGAATATCTTGAATAAATGGTCTGTTTTCAAAACTACCAGAAATCAAAGTAACACGAATCCAATAAAGATTTTTACCAAACTCTTCAACTGAACTCATATCTTCTGGAATTACAAAATCAACAAATCCAGACTGATGGAAAGAATCTGTATCATCACTGACAGAAAGCGCTGTCCATTTTTCTCCGTTAAAGTACTCCCACTGTAAATTAATCATTCTTGAAGCATTAGTGTTTATAAGGTCATCATTGTGAAAATCTTTAAATACATTCTTTTCAATCTGATTAACAGTTTCGTCCATTCTAAAATAAAGAGAAGAATCGCCTATAGGTAACTGATTACTTAATCCAATGTATAAAGAAGGAAGCTTACTTTCATTAATTTCAAAAAGGCAAACTTCCTTTCCTTCTTTCTCTTTTGTAAATGAAGGAATATTTTTCCAGATAAAATTACTATATGCGCAGCATTTTTTTGGTGGCAGCTTTAAAGATTCATATTTAATTCTGATTTTTGCAATTTCCGGGCTCTGAACCTTCGAAGTAAAATGCCAGATCCAGTTATCCTTTTCGTCTTTTACATATTCTCCACCAATTGCAAAATCCTTTGTAATAAGACGAACACGTATCCAGTAATGCTCTTCGTTATTTACATTTACCATTGAAAGCTTTTCCGGAACGGTAAATGAAACTGTACCAGACTGTTTAAGATCAAAAGTACCGTCTATAAAATCGTCATCACTGTTTAATTTAACCCAGTCGTTCCCATTCCAGTATTCATATACAAAGCTTGCGTTCTTATTAGAATCTGCATGTATATAAGTTTCGCTAAAGATATATGTAATTTCTGCCTTTGTTTTTTTATTTTGGAAAATATCATCTGCATAAATATAAAAGCATTCATTATAAAGAGGGTTGTCCGAAAACATATGAAATGAAGTATTCATATCTATTTCTTCATATTTAGCATCATAATTTGCAAGACAACCGTCTGGAGAAAAACCCATGCCTCCAAAAATTGTTTTAAGAAGAATTCCTTTTGCAGAGAGAGCGTTTTTATCAGATGGAACATCTGTAAGAATTCCCCTAACCCAAAGGCCTTCTTTACCATTAACCTCTACAGGTTGAATTGGGATTCCACCATAAAAATAGACTGTATTATCTTTTTCACGAATATTATTAACAGAATAAGAAGTTTTAAGAGGCGTCCATTTAAATCCGTCCCAAAACTCCCAGAACATATGCTTTACGAGTTCTGCATTTACAGAGTTTATTTCCTGAACAGGAGTTATAGAAAGCTGAATATAATGTTCATTTTCAAGATATTTAAATGAATCTGACATTACATATAAGGCATGTTCGATTTCGTTTTTAGAATCAAATAAATAGAAGCCTTTTACTTTTTCTGCTTCAATATTTTCTGTCCAGTTTTCCTTATATTTATTTACACAGCTTACAAGTTTTGAATTACTTACACGTATATTTTTCTCTGTTTCAAAAACAATGTCGTCTGCTTCACTGACAACTGCTGCTATCTGAGTTCCCGCTTTTATTTCTATATTCTTATTGATTCCCTCTACCGGAAAGAACTGAATAATAGCACGGGCACTTTGTGGAGTAACAAGAGAAAGCCCCATAAGCTCAAGCAGCGAAAGATATGTTTTATCTGGAACCTTATTTAAACGGTAGATAGTCATTTCCGTCATCCACGAAAATAACTCAAGCAGGGTTATTCCCGGATCAGACGTATTATGATTCGTCCATTCTGGACAGTAGCGAGGAATTAATCTAAGAGCTTCACTAAAAATGTCATCGAACGTTCTATCGTCCAAATTGATTTTGGGAATCACTTTCTCCTCTCTCCAAATAAAACGGATAGACCATATTAAAAAAAGTATTTACCGAGCGTATTTCATAATCAATTGAAATATTAATCTTAACAGGATTATCCGGATCAGGTTCTCCCGTTACAGATTTTAAAATTACACGCGGCTCCCACTTAACAATGGCCTCTTCAATGTAATGAATAGCAAGTGAAATCGTTTTAGAAGAATTTGGAAAGAAGATTATCTCATTTATCTTACACCCAAAGTCCGGACGCATAACCCTTTCTCCTGGCGTAGTATTGAGAATAATTCTTATAGACTCTTCGATACTTTTTTCATAACTGGAAGTTGCGATGTTTCCATGGACATCAATTTCCACGGGAAACTTCCACCCTTTTCCAAGTATATTTCTATTCATACTTTTTTCTAAAAATTTAATTTTTCATTGGTAACACCAATTTTGTTATAAAACAAAGGTTAAACTGACATATGTAATAAGTCAAGAAAAAGGGGGTGATTACTTTGTCACAATTGTCACAAAAAAGAACAAATAAAAAAGTTTTAAAATTAATATACGTTTGTGACAATTGTGACATGTTTTGCACTAATAAAACTTTGACTTTGCCTACTTATAATTTATAATTTCTTTCTATATGGCAAAAAAACAAGAGCTCGAAATTTCAATAACAGCAGAAGGCGAAGTTTCAATTAATGTAATTGGGGCAAAAGGAAAGAAATGTCTCGACCTTACAAAAGATTTTGAAGAAGCAATTGGAATTGTAACCGAAAGAGAAACCAAACCTTCGTTTTATGAAAATGAAGAATCCTCATCATATATTTATACAGGAACAGGTCTGAACAAAAATGAGTAACCAGATAACCTTTTACCTTCCGTTAGGCCTGAATATTGATAACAAAATACACAAGCGCGGAAAGATGCACCTTACAACGACGCTGGATGAACTTAAAGTTCAGGAAGCCGAAGAGGTTGCTATGAATTCCAGATACAGAGATATTCTTTTGCTTGCAAGTGTTATAGATGAAATTGGAGAAATAACTGATATAACGAAAGAAACAATAATGAATCTGTATGAAGCTGATTTTTTGTTTCTGCAATTATTGTACAAGCAGGTAAACGGAGAAAGCTCTCTGATTACCACGCAATGCCCAACCTGTGGTAAAGATTTTCAATTTGCGCTGGCAGAACTTTACGCAGATGAAAGCCGTATAAAATAAAAATCAGGGAAGAGTTTATGGCAATCTATAATTATTCAAATAAAGATATAATTCAAATAGATTTTCAAACAGGTAGCTTTACAGATGCAAGCATTACAAATTCAGATTTAGACGGGCTTTCCAGTGAATCTGTACACTGGAATAAAACTGAAATTAGAGATTCTAATTGTAATGACGCCTTGTTCACAGCCTCAAATTTTTCTGATTGCAATTTCTCCCGTTCAAGCTTTATTAATTCGCAATTCTCAAAATGTCAGCTTATAAATAATAACCTGCAGGGTCTCAGCCTAATCAAAATAAAAATTTTAAATACAAAGCTAAAACGAACAGTATTTGAATCTTGTACCATGCAGCGTGCTCAATTTAAAAATACAATTATAGATTCGTCTACTATCAAAGATATAGAAGGTATTTTTGCAAATTTTTCAAATACAATTTTCATTAACTGCTATATTGAACTTACTTATGGCAACGGAATGAATGGATTTTCTTCTGCTTTATTTGAAAACTGTATTTTTTATAACTGTACTTTTTCCGGCTATCCTCTTAGAGGCGCTAAAATAAACCATTGCACTTTTATAGCCTGCGGTGGAGAAATAAGCGATGATATAGAAGCCGAATGTTCCTATGGTATACCACGCATTCCTGTACCAGAATCTATGACTCTTACAGATGCAGATGCGGCACAAAATTTAATAAACGAGGTTTCACATGGCTAAAGCCGAACAAATAAGATCCTGTCTTGCAAACATGGACAGCGAAATTGTAAAAGACGCGCTTTCAATTATTCTGGCAAAAGAGCCGGCCCAATCAGCTGGAACTGTAAAAACAGAAATTGCTTCCAACTATAAAAACTTTGCACAGGCAATTCTTGCGCTTAAAAGACAGTATAAATTTCCTGAATTAAATCTTTTTACTGTAGAGGCAGATCTGGTTTATGTTACCGCAGGCGATCGCCGTGTATTACTAACAGATAAAGACGAAATTTCCAGAACGCCAGCTCCAAATCCAGCTCAACAAGCTCAGACAGGAAATGATAATTTTGATAAACCTGCTAATATTGAACAACCAGACTCATCGGAAGATTCTGTAGAGAATGCCTTTGAACCAATTAAAAATAATGAGAGTCGATTCTCTCATCTGGAGCTTTAGTTATGCAGATTAGAACAGAATTTAGATTTACATTACCAAGAGGCACCGGCATAAAAACAGAAAACGGTAGAAAAGTAACCGGTATAATGCGCCTTGTAAAAGTAAGCGATATAGTCATGATTGAGCGCGACAGTACTGTTCAGAAAAATTCCGGCGCTTTTTATATTGTGCTTTTGAGTAAGGTAATTACCTCTCTTGGAGCAGAACGAAATATAAACCGAAACACTATTGAAAAAATGCATCCTGTTGATTTTGCTTTTCTTGTAGATTTTATGCACGAAATCAATCATCAGGTAATAAAAAAGATTCCTCTAAAGTGTCCAAACTGTAATACAGAATATTATGGGGAGTTTGAACAACTGGGGGAAGTATAAGCCGCCCCCAGAATGAAATATTTCAGGAGGCGGCAGACCTGGCCTATTATTTCCACTGGCCTAGAACAGAAATAATGGAAATGACAGGAAAAGAAAGAAGTATCTGGCTGCAGCAGATTAAGCGAATTCATACTGTACAAAAGCAGCAGCGGGATAGCGAAACGGCGGCTCAATTGAATTATCTGATGGATAATAATTCAAATGAGATGTTATAATTAATTATATAAAAAAGAATAAGGTAAAAAAATGTCGGAAAATTTATTCTTTATGGCGAAAGTATCTGATAATAAGGATGAAGACGGATTAGGACGAATTCGAGTTACTTATTCAGATGAGAATGAAGTTGTAACCAGTTGGGTTCCTTATATGTCTTCATTAGCAGGAGATGGCTGCGGAATTTCCGTATTGCCAGATATTGATGATCAGGTACTGGTTGTTTCGCTTGATGCACATAGAACAAAACTCGTTGCACTGGGAGCAATATGGAGCGAAGTTGCCGCACCTCCTGAAACAGGAGAAAACAGCGATGCAGACTTGAACCAGGACGGCAAAAACTCCCTGAACTTTATAAAGACAAAAGCAGAAAACATGCTGATTCTGGATGATACAGAAGGAAAAGAAAAAATTCAGATTATACAGAATAAAACAAACAGCAGAATTGAGTTTATTGCTGAAGATAAAAAGCTTTCAATTTCAACTGATGAAGAAATTGATTTAGCAGCAAAAAAAGATATCTGTATAAATGCAGAAAACATGACTTTTGAAGCTGAAAAAGAATTCAATGTATCCTGCGAAAATTATCAGGTAAAGGCAAGTAAGGAAATTAAACTGGAAGCAGACAAGGACATGACCTTAAAGGGTTCTGGAATTGCACTTAATTAAATATAAATAAATAGAAAAAGTATGTTAGATTTAAATAAGAAAATAGAAGAACTTCTCGAACGACACCCCGATCCAAGAGACCCGGCCGGTGTTTCAGCATTTCGCGAAAGACAGTTTCGCGAAAGCTGTCCTCCTACCTATGGAATTGTCGTAGACAATAAAGATCCGGACTGTCTTGGACGCCTTAAGCTCACGTTGCCGTTAGTAGGACCTAATGCAGTAACACCCTGGTATCCGGTTCTTGGTCACAACAGAAAGAATCAGGCAGGCTGGTGGGTGCTTCCAGATATTGGAACCCAGGTTGTAGTATTCTTTCCTTATGGCAACCGTTCGCAGGGAATAGTTCTCGGCTGTATTTATGATATGAAGCATAAGCCACCGGAGCACGACACAGATAATCCTGGAAAAAGCTTTCTTATTCAAACTAAAAATCACAGACTTGAAATAATAGATGAAGACGGTAAGGAAGAAATAAGGTTCGAAACTGCAGAAGGCAAGATGCGTGCAATTCTCAGTTCAAAGGGCGTTGAACTTATAAACGAGCTTGACGGCGGAATTGAAGTAAACTGCAAGAAGCTTAATGTAAAAGGGAAAAATATAAACATAAAGACAGAAAAGGATTTTTCCATCAAAACAGACGGAAACCTTTCATTAAAGGAAAAAGGCAAGCTTACCCTTACTGCAGATAAAGAAGTAACGCTTAAAGGAAAAAATATAAAGATGAGCGGCTCAAAGGGAGTAGCAGCAGAAGGTAAGCAGATTGCAGTAGAAGACGACAAGGTAGTTGGTATGGATACCCACATCATGGTTGTCCCTGCCGGAAACTCAACTGCAAACGTTCCACTCCCTCACCCTTTCATGGGTAAACTCAAAGACAAGCTTTCAAAAGACGTAAAAATCAAAGACAAAAAAGTAGCTACAAAAGACAGCGTTGCAAAGCATGATGACAGCTCCCACATGCAGCTGCCGGGAACAATCAAATTCCAGAAAAATCCTAAAAAAGAAGGAAAGGTTACAGCCGGAACTTCAAGCAAGGTAAAAATCAATGGCAAAGAAGCAGCTGTAATCGGTTCGCAGGTTACTACCTGTAACGACATGGGCATGCAGAACAATTCTACGATCATTGCCATGGGTGCAAGCATCCCGATGCCGGCAATTATCAATCCTAAAAATACAGAAGAATGGAAACGTGAACGGGACGAAGCAGAGAAGAAAGAGCCAAAGTTCTCAAGCGTAAAATGGGCAAGCACAAGTGTTAAGGAAGGCGAAGAAGTTGAACTTACCGCAAGTGTTCAGGACATCGATGACGGCAACATGGTAAGCCTGCTTGTTTTCCGGGAAGGAAAGGGCCCGGAAGACAGCATTCCCCTTGCGACCTTCCCGCTCACGGTAAAGGGCGGCAGCGTTTCTGCCAAATGGAAGTACCGCGCAGACCAGAACGAGATGCCGCCAGACAGTGACCCTAAGTTTATTTTCAGTGCTCACTGTGCCTGGTGTAATTTTGAGAAGTCAAGCAACAGCCTCGAAGTGAAGCTTATAAGACCTGAGATAAAAAAGGTTGAATGGCAGGACTCAGAAGGCAGCAGTACAAGCAAGGGACTCGTCGGAGAAACATTAAAGCTCCACGCCGAAACCAAAGACCTGGAAGGCGGTGTTACTTTCATGATTATGGATGATAAAAAACGAGTGGTCGCAACACTCGGTGCAGAGATTGAAGGCGACAAAGCTGATGCAGAGTGGACCTACCACTGGGATGGAATTCCTCTCAAGGAAAAGCCGAAGTTTAAGTTTGAAGTGCGTGGAAATAGGTGTAAGAAGGTGGAAAGTGGCGAGGTGGAGATTAGTGCGAAAATAGAAATCCAGTTTGCTGATAAATTAAAAGAAACTCTGAGTGATTTCGAAATTATTCTTATTGATAATGAAAAGCAAGAAACT
The DNA here is from genome assembly GCA_946407195.1 of uncultured Treponema sp. Lineage (GTDB taxonomy): Bacteria > Spirochaetota > Spirochaetia > Treponematales > Treponemataceae > Treponema_D. The sequence continues at coordinate 72,948 of CAMJNC010000001.1, forward strand.
TCTCTAAATACAGATTCAGATGGAATTGTAAAAAAAGAAGATTTAATTCCTGGTGAATACTCTGTAAAAACAAAAAATGAATATGAGATAAAGAGTATAAATGGAAAGGACATATACAACGTTATTGGGATTATCTCTATAGAAAAGCACTCAGAAGTCGTTATGAATTTTGAGCAAAAGGAGAATTCATAAAATGCTTAATTATCCAGAAAGTATAAGTAATGAAATCAGTGCATATAGATTAAATGAAAATGGTTTAAACGGATATTATCCAATTGGGGTTGGTAACTTTTGGCATAGTGGTATTCATTTATCAATGTCTTCTGATACCCCTGTTAAGCCCTTAATTTCTGGTAAGGTTATCGCATACCGCATTGATAAAAATTATCAGAAAATAGATTTACCTCAAAAAGTAAGTAAAGAAAAACTAGATGAAAAATATCATAATCATAAAATGTTCTATACCGAACAGGATGGTATTTATGTCTTAAATGAAAACATTTCATCCAGTGAAAAGAAAATTAATTTTGCAAGTAATTTTATTCTTCTTGAGCATTTCATTCAGGATAGGGACAGTGAAGAATCCTTAAAATTCTATACTCTTTATACTAACATTGGTTCAAGTAATGAAAAACAGGTTTATCAGGAAAAAATTATAACTGATGGAAAAATACATATCTTAAAAGATGAAGAAATATTTTATTGTTCATTAATAGGGCCTGCCGGTTATGACAGGGATGAAAAATATATTGAAATTTCCTGTTTTATGGAAAAATCATTATTTGACTATAAATTCAAATCAAAAAAACTGATTTTTCTGTCTGCAGACAATTATAAAGACTTTTATACCAGAGAACAAATTGAAAGTCCCGATAGGAAGCATTTTTATTTTACAAACAGAAGTCGATATGTTGTTAAAGAAATAATAACTTCAGGAAATCAAACTGCGAAGAAAATTCAACTAAAATATATAGCAGCTTATTTACCAAACGGAGTAGATAAGGCATCAAAAAACAAAACCGTAATAAAAAAGGATGCACCTGATATTAAATATGTAATATTAAATGAGACATTTGTTTATAAAGAAAAAACAAGTAATTTCAATTTAATAAATAAAAGTCTTGATTCTTTCTTTTCTTCATGCAAAGGAGGAAAAGAATATACAGTTACCAATATTCTTAAAAATGGTCAGACTCAGATACTGATAGACTGTTCAACCTGCAGTCCTATCTGGATAGTTGATAATGATAATTTTTCTTCTGAACTTGATGTCGAAAATATATATACTGAAAATGAAAATGTAGATTATTATGAAGAATGCCCGTTATTTTATTCTTTTAACAAAAAGGAAATAAGTTCTACCGATAAAATTAAGGGATTAACAACTAATACATGTTTTGATAAGAATAAAAAGGAATATTGCGAAATAGATGGCTTATCTGATATTTATGTCGAAAAACAGGCTTTCGAAAAAAAATGTTATGAAAATGCATTTAAGTGGGACGCTTTTTTTGATAACCAGGAAGAATTTGAAGATGATATATTTTGTGATAAGTTATCTATATTAAAAGAAATTGATGAATCAAATATTCTGAAAGATATTTTCAGAGCAAACAGAATGATTTCTGATGAGGAAATGAAAATGTTTTTTGGGCCCAATGATCATTCTATTGAAATGAAAGAAATAGTTAAAAAACTTAGAACTATTGAATGTAAACATCCTTTAGAATTTGATAAAACAAAATTTGAAAAAATTGCAGATGAATATAATAAGAGAAAAGAATGGACAATGGGAACAATGTCTGAAAATTTTGCAAACTCCCTGAAGGAACAAACAGCGATAAGGGATATTTGGGACGGTGGTCTCTGCAATATTTTCAAAAAAAATAATTTCTTCTTTGTTCATCCTGTATATTTCTTAAATCATCTGGATAAAGCTGGGGTACTGGAAATTAATCCATATAAAGGGAAAAAATTAAAAGAAGTAACTAACACAGCATATTCAACATGGTTAAATTATGATGGTACAAATTATGATTTGACTAAAGAAATAGAGTCAAATCCAGGTTTTGCACCGTATGATCCAAATTTATATAGTAAATATGGAATAAATGGATACGCTTGCATAAATACATTATTTATGGAAAAAATGGATTATGAACAAAATGGAGAAAAAAAGAAGTATTCGCATGAAGGAATTGATTTTGCTGGACAAAGAATAGCAAGTAGTAAAAAAGATAAAAAATTACGAACGCCTATACATTCTTTTATTACTGGAACTGTTGTAAAAACTGGAGATCACAAAACACTTAATTATGGAAAACATTTAATAATAAGTGATGGAAATAACAGATTGTTTCTTTTAGGTCATTTATATGATTATGCAGATGAAATAAAAGTTGGTTCTAGAATATTTCCAGGGGATACTGTTGCATATGTTGGTAATACTGGTAATTGTGCAGGTTTGTCTGAAGAGGAAAAAAAAGATGGTAGTGGAACACACTTACATCTAACAGTATATATGACAGAAAAAGCTAAATATATTAGTAATCAACCAACTAGAGATATGGTAAAATTAATTAATGATTTATTATATTCTGATGGAACATATAAAACTTATTCTTGTGAAAAATATAAAAATATAAATCCATTTAATTACGAGGAAAAAAGATGATGAAAAAAATAATTTTGTTTTCGATTATATTTATTTTTTCTATAAGTTCACTTATTGCAGAAACAATTAAATATAAAGTTGTAGCTGATACTTTTTACAGTGATGGAGATATAGAATTTACTATTCCTATAAAGAAAGATACAACGGTATTCTGGAAACCTTATAATAGTGTTTATATTGAGTATAATGAGGATGAAACTTTGATAGAAGGCTTTCAAATGGATGTTGAATATAATAATAAAACTATTTATATGTTATCCACCGATTTGCAGATTATCGATACAGAAACAATTATAAATGATAAAAAAATATTAAGATTAATTCCAGAATATTATTTAGAAGTTTTATGCAAAAAGAATACTGATTTAATTTTTGAAAAACAACCTTTATGGAACGAACGAAAAAAAAGAATGGAAAATGAACCTTTTCCGTTCAAAGATTCTTTTCAACCTGAAAGCTATTATATATCAAATACAGTAATACTTTTTAGTCAACATAATTATTATCTGGTCAAGAACGTTAAGAAAAAAAATAATAATATAGAACTCGATTTACTTCACTATTCTGATGATGATGTAACTGATTATTATGGAAAAACAGAAGATGTTTTTTCGGCGGTGTATAATAAATTTCGAAGAGATTCAAATATTAAACTTCTTATACATACTGATGGAGATTATTTTGATCTTTGGATTAATACAAACGAAAACCATATCGGGAGATATATTTCAGCATCTGATTCACTATGTGAACAAATAGTGAATCTGGTAAGAAATGAAAAATGTGACCTATCCAAAGTCACCTGGCCTCGCCACGCAGACGGTTCTTGCGATTACGATGGAAGCAAAAAAACGGTTGTTTCACAAACAACAAACACAACTCCTACAACAAACGTCTCTATAAACAAAACAATGACCGTCAACGAAAACCTCAAGCTCCGTTCCGGTGAAGCGACCACAACTCAGGTCCTTACCGTAATGTCTGCAGGCACAAAGGTTAAAATTCTTGAGCTTGGTAAAGCCGAAACAATAGACGGCATTTCTTCAAACTGGGTAAAAGTTGAATTACAGGCCGGTGCTAAAGACCGCGACGGTAAACCAATAAAAGCCGGCACAGTCGGCTGGTGTTACGGCGGTTATCTTAAATAATTTAAAAAAAATGAGAGTTTAAAGGCTATATTTTCAAATTTGTGACAAATGTCACAGCTTTTTTCTTGATTAATTCTTTAAATATGACATCTGTCATTGTATAATTCTATTAAAGAAAAAAGTTAGGAGTAAAAAAATGAATAATTTAGCCTTTAAACAGGAAGAATTATACGTTCCTGAATGGGATTATTTCATCAACGAAATAAAATCCATTTATCGCCTCTCCGAAGATGAGACGATTAAACTTTACAAAAACACGACTGCAAAAATAATTGCTGCCATTCCGTTTTATGCAGGCTGTTATAGACCTGAAGTAACAGCTATTGCTCATCTTTCTTTATACATTAATGAATGCAAAGGTTTCCAGAAATATTGTGCAAATACTTATCTGGATAATCTGGATTTATATGAACGACTGGAACCTATTTCACATTTTAGAGGCGGAAACAAATCTATTATTCAATTTGGGTTGGACACGCTCGCTTATATCATGATAGAAGGTTATCACAACTCCGAAACAGCTGATTTACAAAATGGAAATTATAATCCTTTTGTATCTGGAGCCTGGAACTATAAAAAATTAAAGAAAATGCTAACCCCAAAGGTCTTTAATTATGATAATCCGTTTACGGCTTCTCCGTCATTTGGTAATGAAGGATGGTGAAAAATATGTCTTTCTTTTATTCAAAAACGTTCTTAAAAACAGTTTCTATTATTTCAATTATTTCTGTCTTTCTACTTTCCTTTAGAACAGGGCATCGTATATATGACCTGATTACTAATCCCTCTTATTATGCCGCACTTTCTCTTGGTCAATTATACAAATATTATTTTATTATTATAGAAAACCTTGTCTTTATTTGTTTTTTTATTTTTTTAATCTTTAAACCACAGAAATTCATTCTGGTTGGAATAATTGCCTTATGTTATTCATTTGATAATCTTCTTAGCGATCATCAAACGCCTTTAATAGGTATTCCAATGTTTACTTTATGCATTTCCACTTTTGCAATACGAGGATTCTTCCTGAACAATACGAAATTAAAAATCTCCATTTTTTCAGTCATTTATCTTATGAGTTTAATTATTCCGGTTTTTTATGATGATAATTTCGTTGACAACTGTATTACTAAAATTGCTATTTCTATAGTTACTTTTGCTTCACTCTTCTTTTCTGCTGAATATGCAAGGCAAAGAGGTTCCACGCAGGCTACAAAAGAGAAGGTATTAAATATTGCATCTTTTAAAGGTCTTGATAGAAGTGATATGTTTCTTTTGCAGGATGTACTTGAAAACAAAAAATATAAAGAGATTTCACAGAAAATTCATGGAAGTGAAGGTGCTCTTCGTAATAAACTTAGTAAGATTTATAAAATATTAGAGGTGGGCGATAGAACCGGTTTCTTAACAATCTATTCTGGTTATGAACTTATCTATGAACCAGAACAGATTGTTGGAAAGAATTAAAGGCTTGCCTTAGCACCCAGCAAATCGTTCTTACTGAACAAGCTTGCACGAGCGGCGCTGGCTGCGATGTCGTCCAGTTTTAAGGTGCCGGCGTCGCGTGCTCCTGTGAGTTCTTCGTCTTTTTTCCAGGCACATAAGATTCCGCGGCTTGAGTTTACTGCACCACCGGCCTTGTCGAGCAGGGTTGCAGCAATTCTTGCAGCACCACCCTGTGCACCGTAGCCAGGAATCAGGAAGAATACATCAACATATTTATCGCGAAGCCAGCGGGCATCAGCTTCCTGTGTAGCACCAACAACGGCTCCAAAGATACCGCAGGTCTGGTCATTATAATCAGCGCAGGAATAACGCCATTCTTCGCCAATGCGGGCAATTTCTGAACCAACACGCTCGAGCAAAAGTCCGCCTTCTGCAAGCTCCTGATGTTCAATATCTGTCATACCCGGATTACTTGTACACAAAAGAACAAAGGCACCTTTACCACCAAATTCCGGAGCACTGTATTTTGTAAACGGCTGAAGTGTATCAAAACCCATGTACGGATTTATTGTAATAATGTCGGTCTCAAAGTCGCCGGTAAAGTGAGCCTTTGCATAAGCGTCCGAGGTAGCACCAATGTCGCCGCGTTTAATATCTGAAATTGCAATAAGTCCGGTCTGGCGAATATACTTCAAAGTTTCTGCGTAAACCTTCATGCCCTCAAGGCCCATTGCTTCGTAATAAGCAATCTGTACTTTAAAGCAGCAGGCTGATTTGTCTGCAACAACACGGTCGATAATTGCCTTATTGTAAGCGAGCACTGCTGCGGCTGGTGTCTCATACTGAGCACGAATATTTTCTGGAATATACGAAGGATCTGTATCCAAACCCACACAAAGCGGGCCATTTTTTAAAGAAAGCTCCTGAAGGAGCTGCATGTTATGTTTACTCATGGGGATAATATACCCCAAAAACAAAAAAAAGGAAACCAAGCGAAGCAAGGTTTCCTTTTCCCTATGGTTTGTGCCGCAAACGAGCGAAAGCGAGTTTGTCGGCACGAAACTAGTTTCTCATGCGCGTTAGCGTCATGAGATTAAACATAATATACTGCAGGCACGAATGTGCCTGTCAGTATGATTATTTTTTAGCAGCTGGCTTTTTAGCAGCAGTTGTTGCCTTTTTAGCAGCTGGCTTTTTTGCTGCAGGTTTCTTTGCAGCTGGTTTAGCGTTAGCCTTAATAACAGCCTGAGCACCAGCAAGACGAGCAAGTGGTACACGGAATGGTGAACAAGATACGTAGTTCAAACCAATCTTGTAGCAGAGAGCGATAGAAGCTGGGTCTCCACCATGCTCACCACAGATACCAAGGTGAAGGTTCTTCTTAACTGAACGTCCCTTAGCTTCTGCGATTTCCATAAGAGCACCTGGACCATCTGGATCAAGTGTAGCAAATGGATCGTCTTCGAGGATTCTCTGATCGAGGTAAGACTCGATGAACTTACCGTAGTCATCACGAGAGAA
>CAMJNC010000002.1 GCA_946407195.1 uncultured Treponema sp.
TACTTTGCAATAGGAGAAATCCGAAAAGGACGTTCCCCGGACGAAGTTCTCAACGATGAACGGGTTTCTGATTTTTCTCCTTCTGTAATTTCTACATTTGAACTTCCGAAAGAAGATGAAAAGGGAGGAGAAGCTTAATGGAATATTCGGCAGAACATGTACCGCAGGTTCTTACAGGAACGTACCAGCTTTCCTGTGAAAAAAAACATGAAGTAAAACGGGAAAAAGTACCGGATGTATCAAATACTGTTGCGCTGATAATTTCTTCAGCGACAAGATGTTTCCCCTCTTTGAAGCTGGTATCAGAAAATAAGTTCATGGCATGGGAAGCTGAGTGTCAGACAATCATAACACGTGCAATGAAAGACTACAGGAGCTGTAAGTAAAAGTGAAACTTAAATACTTCCGCATAAAAAACGAGGTTTATTTTACGATATTGGTCGCAATAAACTCAATGCAAAAAATGCAGGATTTTTACAAAAGAATGAATCTTAACGCAGAACTGCATGTAATGCATCAAAAGTACAGCTTCCGATGTACTCTGATAAATGATGATTATCTGTTCAAAATGATTAAATGCTGCGGAAACTCGTTTTTTAATATCGAAGACAAGTTTTATTACGTAAAACCTCATGACTTTGTTCCTGTATATTTATATTTCAAGAACACAGTCATGACGGTTCCTGACAAAACAGAAAAACTAGAGATAATAAGCAGCATAATCAAAAAACAGCTTATTGAATACGGTCATTTTGAATTTGTAAATGATTTTTCTGTAATCAAGAGTACGGATAAATTTCAAAGAGAATTTGACCGTCTGGAATTGGCAATTACACAATTTCTTGAGATTTATTATTCAATTTCTCCACCAAAAGCTGAGCTGAAGAAAAAAAAGAAAATCATAGTCAGAAGACTAAAAAAATAGGAGATGCTTATGGCAGATTTAAATCAGGGAGCATTCTACGGAAGATTAACCGCAGATGCAGTTAAAGAAACTTATGGCGAAGGTAAAGTAAGGGCAGATTTCTGTGTATGCTGTAACAGCTACATTAACGGAAACGACTACCCTAATTTCTTTCATCTTTCGATGTTTGGAAGTCATGCAGAAAAACTACTTCCTTACCTTAAAAAAGGACAGCCTGTAACCGTTGTGTACAACCTCAAGCAGGACCGCTGGGAAAAAGAAGGTAAGCAGTATTCAAAGCTTTCGATTAACGTTGAAAAGCTTCAACTTGCCGGAGGAACAAAAAAATCTGATGCTTCAAAACCAGAGGAAATGCCACCGGAAGAATCTTTTGAAGTTGAGGAAACTCCGATTGGTCCTGACGAAGGTATATTCTAAGGAGATGCAGAAATGAAAATCAGAATCAAGATTGAACCGCAGGAAATTACCGCAATAGATGAATTTCAGCGTAAAAAAAATGAATGTTCAGAAGATTCCTTAAAAGTAATCAGTACTTTACTTGATAAGGTGACAACTGCAACATTCAATAAAAAGCAGAAGCTTCTGCAGGAGCTATCCGAGCTATAAAAAATATCTATGGAGTAAAAATATGATGACATATACAAAAAATACATCGGATATTTCTTTTTCAAAATCCAGGTGTCTCAGATTTATGGGGCAGATGATCTACGATGAATACGGGCAGCCGATGAACGGTGAACGTACTATGTCTGACGGAAGCCTCATGAGGTTCAAAAACGGCCTTATTCACGGCGGAGAATTTCCGGCTATTGAATATGAAAACGGCGGTACTGAATACTGGGTAAACGGATTTCCCCACGGAAATCCGGCAATCATTACGGATTTTGGTTCAAGGGCTGAAACATGGGTACATGGCCAACTGATTAAAATTGATTCTGAAATGGAACTATTAGAAATAAACGGAGATTAGATGACAGTATATCCGCAGCTTTTCAGAATCTAACAGCATCAAAGCGGATGTACCTGTTCATAAATAAAGTTATGGAGAACAATAATCAGATAACAGCAATCGGTAACGATAACTTCATCGTCATAACAGGATGGATGATGAATGAACTTCATCTTACCGGAAACGAGCTTATTACATATGCGCTTATATATGGACTTTCACAATACGGCAAAAAAAACGGATTCTTCGGCTCAATTAACACAATTGCAAAATGGACCGGAATTAAAAGTGACAAAACAGTAAGGACAATATTAAAAACACTTCTCGATAAAAAACTCATTACACGAAGCTCTCTCAAGGTTAACGGCCAGGAAAGCTATATTTATTTTGCAGTTAAGTATAACGACAATTCACTCGAACAGGAAATCACTACAAGAAATTACCGTGATGTATTGGCGGATTATGCGGCAAAACACGGATTTGAATTCAAACAGCTTAAAAAAGAGCTTGTCATAAAAGATTATATAGACATTGAAACACTTGAAATCAATGAATCTCAGAAAGAAAACTTTGCTGAAGAATATCCAGCACTTTTTGAAGCATATATTCTTTGCAGAATTTGTGAGAATCAGGATGATGATGAAAAAATATCAGATAACACAACAAAAGAGAAAACGGAAAAATTCCTTGAAAATCCAATATTTTCTGATGAAAAACACGAAGAAATCAAAGATAACGAAGGGGGTGCGGTAAAAATTACCGACCTATACAAAACAGAAACTATACAACAGACAAGTCCGGTAAAAATTACCGGGGGGTGCGGAAAAAATTACCGCAGGGGTGCGGTAGAATTTACCGACAATACAATTAACACAAATTTAAATACAACTACTGCTGCTGGTAATATAAATCAAAAAAAACAGTCAGACGAAAACACTATACATGAACCAGCAGCAGCTTCTTCACAAATACAAAATATAAAAAATATTCTTGAACAAGAATTCAGTACTTCTGCCCTGCCCTTTGATGATTCTTTTTATTCAAAAATACTTGAAGAATGCATTAAATACTCACTATCTGTAAAAGAAATACAGGAGTACATCAGATGGAGCGTGTCTGAAGTTTTGAAAAAGCCGAAAGACAACGTGTTTGATTATTATTACTCTACAGCTGCAAAACCATATTTCGTATCAAGATTTATAAACTTCAAGCTTTCTGAAGCGCAGAAAAAAGCAGATGATAAGCAGGCGGCAGAAAACAAACAGACACTTGATTTTATTACCTGCCCTGTCTGCCAGGTTAAACATGACAAGTCACACAAGTGTCCGTCCTGTGAGCTTCCGGAAAATTCTGTGAATGACGAACAGGAAATCAGTAATTATACAATCCGATTCAAGCTCAAAAAGCCGGAACGGCGACAACTTGATATTGAGCTTACGGAGCATGAAGGAAAACGTCCGCAAAGTCTTTCTGAAATGACACAGTTTATTTTCTGGAAAAAGAAACGCAATGAAATTTTCCAAAAATATAAAAAATAAGGGGGAAAAATGGAAACAGTAGTAAGTATGGTATTGGCAATTATTTTTCTTATTTTTACTGTGTTTTTTGGATTTTTTTCTGCACTTTTGAACTTTGAAAAGGAAAAAATGCAGAAGACCTTAAAAAATGGCCGTAAATGTGCATAGGATTCAAAATAAAGGGGGTAAAGCATGTCAGACGGTAAATATGTCAAAATAGACACCAAACGCAATACAGACAATCCTGGAGCGGATTTGAAGTACTTGAAAAAGGCAGGAATTTAATTAAATATGATGCTTTTTAGTTTGGTACTTATATTCATGATTACTTTGCTGTGCATAGTTGTAATATGCAGAAATCATTTTGTCAGCTGGAATGAAGATGACCAGATGTTAAAGAATCTTCTTGATTCGCAAAATGATTTTTCCCTTTATACGGAACAGGATCTTGTTGAACTTAAAGAAAAACTTATCAGGTATATGGCAAAGATAGATTTTATTTCATCGGTAGATTATGAGCTTACACAGGCTCTTATTAATCAGGTTGAAATAGAAATTGAACTTAGAAAAATAAAATGAAAAACAATAAAGAAATATATTTAATTAGCAAGGAGAATAAACTATGAATAAAGAAATCAATAAGGAGTATTATTATATGGACAGAGAAAGAATTAATAGAATATGTACTGTCCTAAAATACTTATCTCTTATACCTTCTCTTGACAGAATTGATGTATTTAAAAATACAATTTCAACTGATGTTGCTTTCAAACTACTAAATATTATTCTTAGTGATACTGAATGGATAACAGAAAAAGATAACGATTTCTTAGGTAGGTTAAAATGCAGGATACCTGAAGACTATCAGAATCTGCTGGATTATATTCTGAATAACTACGGAGAGTTTGAAAAAGAGTTTAAGGATAAAACGGACCCAAAATTTTCCCTGACTGCTTTTCAATCTAATTATGAAGGTGGTTATTATGGCGAGATTTATGACAGAGCCAATTTAAGAAAAAGTCTTAATACAGAAAACGAAAACAAGCCTGAACTGGAAGAATACAGCCATATAAAATTTCTTTTAGGCGAGCTTAAAACGCTAAGCATTGAAATCGAGCGGTATAAGGCATACTTCTGCAGAAATCTTTTTGGAGGGGGTCGGAATAAAAATCTTAATTTATTTACAAGAATATTTTTACCAGGAAGTTTGAAATTTGACCTTGATGAAGAAAAATATTTATGGCTGCTGTTTGACAGCCTTCACAATATACCCGAATACATACAGAAGATTGACTTGATTCTTGATGGAAAAGCAGCAGACAAGCCTTATTTTGAATTGTTCATTACTGAAATCAATTGTTTTTATAAGCTCATTATAAATGAAAACGGTGCATTCAAAAGAATATATGGGTATGAAATATTTCTTACAAACAAAATAAAAAGATGGATGCATGAATTGCAGGCTGCCGAGCCATCGGTAAAAAAAGTCGCTGAGATTTTATTTCAGTTAAACGAAACAGGATATTTTACTGTTTCAGATAGTACCCGACATCTCTTAATGTCTAATATTGAGGGGTGAAAAGTGAATCATACAGACTTATGCAAGCTTACTGCTGAAAAATTTGTTCAGACTATTGCCTTATATGAAGTAAAAGGTCACTGGGAAAATCCGGATGTGATAACCTGGAACTCATCCGGAACATCAACTGTATTTGAGATTAAAATGAGCCGTTCTGATTTTCTTGCAGACAGAAATAAGAAATGCAGGAAAGAAGGTGAAACTCCATGCGGAGATTTTCATGCATTTGTATGCTTTGGAGATTTCATAAAAAAAGAAGAAGTTCCTGAAAACTGGGGACTTTTTTATTATAAGAACGGAAAGTTCAGATGCATAAAACAGATTCCAAAAAAATATAACTTCATGAAAAAAGACCAGGAAGGAAAATACCGGAAAGACTGGAATGCAGAATGTCAGTTTTTAGTAAACTATATTTTATGCAGTAAGTTCTACGGCAGAAACAATATTGTATATAACAGACGGTATTTGAATGAAGACTATGGTTCTGCTTTCAGGATTGAAAAATAAAAGGAGGCATGAATTATGAAAAAAACATTATTTGCGGTTTTGGGACTATCTGTACTTTTTATTAATACAGGCTGCAGACGTTCTTTGCAGAATTATGTAAATAACCTGTCTTATAAAAACCCCAAAATAATTGGCGGACTTTGGACTGTAAAACAGGGTGATTCAGAGATAAAACATCTTGAATGTATTTACTGGTCTACAAACGATGATGATGCAATATTCAGAAATCCAGAAAACGGAAAAGTAATTTTTGTAAACGGAAGTTCGCTTATTTTTGAGGAGTAATGATTATGTTTAAAAGAATTAAATATAAAGATTTGGAAGAAATGAATTTCCAAAACATGACAGTTGAAGAACTAAGAAAACTTAAACCTGTTTTAGGACAGCTTTTGACAAAAGAAAACAAAAAGATAAATAAAGCTCTGCAAAAAGGCATGGAAAGTACAGAACTTAAAGCTAAAAAACAGAGTTTATGTGAAATTGAAAAGAGATGGGACCAGGCACTGGTAATAAAATTATATGAAGGAGAAAAGTCATGTTGAGTGAAAAACAAAAATCTTTAATCCGCGCTATCTGTTTTGATAATTTTTACATAAAACAGTATGCACTTGAAGTTCTTAATGAAGACAAATCCAAGAAGAACGAAAGATTTGTAAAGGAAATGACTGAAAAACTTCATGAGCTGCAGGTAAAGCTTCCGGCAAATATTGAAGGAAAAGTTTACATGTATAGACCGGAAGAATTCAATGCAAAACTTTATTTTCATGATGGTCTGGGAAACACTGAATGGATAGACAGTGTATATAAGACTATTCATTCTTCAAGAAAGGCTGCAGAAGCATTTACAGAAATGGGAATTAAAAATCCTGTTACCCTACTCTTATATGGAAAACCTGGAACAGGCAAAACAGAATTTGTCCGTTATGCAGCTCATGAACTTGGTCTTCCAATTTTTGTACTCAATTTCAGTCAGATGATTGATTCACATCTTGGAGAAACTTCAAAAAATATAAATCTTATTTTCAATTACATAAAAAACAATGAATGTATCCTTTTTCTTGATGAACTGGATTGTATAGCCGGAAACAGACAGACTGCAACAGGAGCTGAAAAAGAACTCAGCAGAATCTCTATTACGCTGATGCAGGAAATAGACAGATTACCTAATAATGTAATTGTCATTGCTGCCACAAATATGCCTTCTAATATTGATACTGCCCTGCTTGAACGATTCTCATTTGTAAAGGAAGTAAAGGAACTTACTTATGAAGACAACCTGCGTTTCGTTGAGTTTTATCTTAATGAATCAGGAGCAATAAAATACTTTGATGAAAAGAAGGACAGAGAATTTATAAATGTAGCAGAGATTAAAAATCAGCGGGAACTGATTCATAAATTAAATCAGATTATCAGCTTAAAAATAGTCAATGAATAATTAAACATAAAGGAGGATTAAGCTTCAAAAATAATTAAGAGGTAATAAAATATATGAATAAAACAAACATTGCCTGGACCGACATGACATGGAATCCAGTAACCGGATGCACAAAATGTTCTACCGGATGCCAGAATTGTTATGCTGAAAAAATGGCTTACCGACTCAATAAAATGAACTGCCTCAAATATATTAATGGATTTAATGTTACATTACATCCAGAAGCTCTTGAAGAACCATCAAAAACACCAGGAAAGCATAAGATTTTTGTATGTTCAATGAGTGACCTTTTTCATAAAGATGTTCCATTTGATTTTATAAATAAAGTCATGGAGCAGATTAAAAAATGTCCGGAACATACATTTATAATTTTAACAAAACGCGATGAAAGAATGGCTGAATATTTTGAAAAGAACGAAGTTCCTATAAATGCCTGGATTGGTATAACTGTCGAATGTAAGGAAGCAAAAAAAAAGATTGAAAATATAAGAAAGATAAAATCCGGATCTGTAAAATTTCTTTCATGCGAACCGCTTGTTGAAGACCTTGAAAAAATTAATCTGGATGGAATTGACTGGCTAATCGCGGGTGGTGAAAGCGGAAGCCAGGCAAGACCGATGAAACCTCAATGGCTGAAAAATCTGAAAGATGAATGTGAAAAACAAAATGTTCCATTTTTCTTTAAGCAATGGGGAACCTGGGGTGAAGATGGAAAACGCCGCAGTAAGGAAAAAAACGGATGTAAACTTGAAGGAAAAATAATACAGCAATGGCCTGAAAAGAAGTCAGAGGTAAAAAATGAAAATATGTAAATATTGTGTTTTTTTGAATGCTCCAACAGAGAAAAGCAATTCAATCTGTTCAATCCTGAAAATTAAGCATCCTTATGAACCGGGCTTATACTTACGTAATCCGAGGCAGGATGCCTGCAGTCAGTTTAAAGAAAGATTAATAAAAGAAAATAAAGGGGAAATATAAAATGAGAAAAAAAAATAACGTAAGATATTCAAAATGCATGACTCAATTTTTGCGAGAATTTAATGAATTTTCTAAATATTCAGAAGATTTCAAGAATTATAAATTTGAAGCTCGATTAATGGCCTATAAAATGCAAATGGCAAGAGGAATGCAAAATTATATGATTGATAATAGCGAAGATAATTTAGATTCCAGAAGCTTGCTTAGTGCCTCTCTTATAGCTGATGCAATTGGTTCTTTGATAGATGCAGATGTAAAAGGATATGGTCAACATATTTTTATAAAAGACAGAGTTTTATATAATGCATTACAAAATATAAAAGTAAAGGATGTCGAAGGCATAAAGCAATATATGAAAGACTTTGCTGAAGACTTTTTTTTCACTCATCAAAAATTTGATGAAAATAATAATTTAATAAGTTGTGAAGATTTAAGTCAGAAATGTCTTTTTTATTTTATTCATTTCCCAATTGAAACTAATGATGAAGAAGGTCTTTCTGTAAGACTAAGATTAGATAAAGAAGAATTAATTTGTGATTATGTAAAAGGATGTAACTGTGCTAGTTTTTCTTCAGAAAGTAAATATCTTAAAAATCCTATCTGGGAATCAGATAAAATGGACCAGAAGCTCTGGCAATTGTTTTTGAATGTGTTTTTTTATATGAAAGCTTATCCGTCTTGTGTTTCAGACGGTGTACCACATGGATTCAGATTTGAGTATCCTTCAATTGCTAAAAAAGTAAAACTTGATATAAATAATGCCATTGTAGAAAAGGTAAATGTAAATCAAGGTTCAAATGCAACACATCTAGTTACACCTCATTTCAGAAAAGGACATTTCAGATACCTGGGAAGCGATTATTTTAAAAATAAAAAAGGCCAGTTTGTTTTTATCGAAGAAACTATGGTAAGAGCACAGAATGCAAAAACTTTAAATACATTAGAGGTTGTAAAATCAAAATGAGTTACTGTAGATTTTGTGGAACTGAAATTGCATACAAGCGGACGAAAAATTACAAGTGGATGCCGTGCAATCTTCTGACAGGTGAACCTCATTTCTGCCAGGAAGGAAAAGACAAATCCAGTTCCAGCAGTGGATTAATTCCGTGTCCTATATGCGGCAAAGCAACGTTTTCAGGTAAGGAAGGAATAATGGACTGTGATACTCTGACAGTCCATAAATGTAAAAATGGAGATATTACAAGGTACAATAATTTTCTTGAAAGACAGAAAAAACTTGCAGCTGCAAGAAAAGAAAAAGTTATTAAGCAGGATAAAGTACAAAAAAAAAGGAAAACTGTAAAAACAGGACAGACAAAAACGTCTGGAAAGAAGAAAACCTCGGTAAAGTCAAAGTCTGATACTGAAGTTTTTTTTAATCTTAATCTTTCACCAAAAGAAATAAAGCATACAGTAGTAGAAATGCCTGCAGGAATCGGAATGTCTTCATACCTTCAAAAACTATGGAAGGAAGGTAAACTATGAACTACAGTATAAAAACAGAAAAAACACTGCTACTTTTCAGTATTTCAAAAGATAACAGTCATCCGGATCTCTATAAAGGCTGGTTTATGTACTCATCAGACTGCGGGCAGTATTTGAGTACGGATATAAACGGAAAGAACGAAACTTCTGTCATGGAACGCATGTTTTATCAGGCAATAAGGGAAATAAAAAAATGCTATGGCGAAGAAATAGAAGAGCTTGCAAGTACTTGTCTGAAAAAATTCTATGATTCAAAACAACAAAAACTTAATTTGGAGTATAAAAAATAATGGATAAAAAAATAAATTACAAACTCATGTATAATGACGGAAATGTAAGCTTCGAGATTGCCGGATTTCCAGATAAGGATTCCGCGGAAAAAAAAAGAGAAACTATAGCATTTGAAACTCAGGAATATAGTTATGAAGAACTGAAAGTTGTCGAGGTATAGTATAAGATATGTTTTATTACAAACAAATGAAAGATAAATATAGAGAAGTTAAAATAGGTCCAGCTGGAAACTTCTTAAAATATGTCAAAAAACACAGCTGCTATAAAGCTGCAGAAAAACTCCTTTTAACTCTTGCTGAGAAAAATATGGAATGTGCCGTTGAAACCTATTTAACGTCCAGGGAATTTTATTTTGAGGAAATTGACTTATCGGAAGAAGAAAAAAGAGCTGCCCGCATTCTGGGAAAGAATAAAACTGTATTAATTGAAAAAAATCCAATAATAATTTCACTAAAATTTATTTTCAAAAGCATTGACCGTAAGGAAGATTCACTTGAATTTTGTATAAGACAATACAGATACATCGGATATAATGAAAATTATGCAGCTTATGATAACGAAACAGGATGGACAAAACAATCAAAACAGAATGATTATAAACTGACATATAAATCACCGGAAAAAATATTCTTTCAGCATGGAGATGCAAAATCATTTCCGGCATCAATAACTTCATTGTGTGCTTTGTGTACTTTATGTACAAAGATTAGCGATATTGAATATGCAGAACTATTTATAACTGGAATGCTTGAATATCTGTGTGAGATTACCGGTTCTAAAATATACAATGATTTGATGAGAGAAGGATTAACAGACAGCTGCCCTGTAAAGCTGTCTGAGCTGAAAGATTACAAAACAAAAAAAGAACTTTTTTACGGAAAATACGGAAGGTACCTTAATAAATATTTCATTCCGAAAAACACATTAAATAAGAATTCATTCCACTTTGATTACCGGATAATAAACTTTGTAAAATACATGGGTGGAGATTTCATTCCAGAATTGATTCAGATGAATATGTCTATAGATGTGGTAATGACACCTCATGAAATAGGCAAGAAAATTGCAGTTGCAATGTTCGCTGAAATTCTTAGGAGAAAATATCCGTCTGCATCAGTAATTTGCAACGATATTAGGAAAATGATGGAGCAGCTTTCTTATAATTCATTGAAACAATTCAGAAAGCATCTTCCGTCAAGAAGCATACTTGAAGGAAGAAAAAAACTTATGGAATACCATGATTCTCTTGTTAACGTGTTTGAGCAGTTATATGAGGATGATGTCTTCGATGAGTTAGAAATAGAACATAGAAAGACACAGGAACAGATAAAGCAAGATAGAAAAGTTTATGAATGTTTTGCAGAAACATTACCTTCTCCGTGGAAGGAATTTACTGAGCCTGAAGAACTTGTACATGAATCACATATCATGGAAAACTGCATCAGGACATACTGCCAGGACTTAACTGCTGCGGAATGCGGCCTTTACTGGGCCGAAATAAATGGGAAAAGATACAATGCAGAAGTGATTTTCAATAAAAAAGAAAATAGAATGAATCTTATTCAGCTATATGGAAAGAAAAACTGTATTCCAGTAAAAAAAGATGTAAAGTCTTTTATCCAATATATTGAAATATTCAATGAAAAAATACAAAAAGAAAAAGCTGTCTTGTAAAATGTAGTAATTTTATTACACTCTTAGAAAGACTATTTGACCTTTTATTTTTCTTTACTGTGGAATCAAAAGTGTTACCAACTCAAATAAGTATAAAAATGTATGAAACCATGCGATACTTCTACACAAGTAGAAATTATAATTAAGTTACAAACATTCGTTCCAACAGCTCAACGAGAGCTCTACATAAGTAGAAATTATTAGGCTTTATCTATATATTTTGATGCTTTTAATATTTAATAAATTATTCACAACCTCTTTTCCACTTCCAGCCATCAGTAATAATAAGCCTGTGAAGCCATTTCAAATGTTCAAGATTTACTTCAAAATAATTCCATTCATAACCTTCCTCCTTTTGTGTAAAATTATGATGGTTTTTATTTATACAATACCATTCATATATAGTTTTTTTTGTTACAACAAAAAAAGCATGATGAAATCTCAGTTCAAAATCTTCTGTAAACCATCCTGTATGTCTCCAGTCCTTTTCAATATATCGTTTTTTGTATTCAATACCATTAAAACTTATTTTTGGATCTTCTCCAGGAAGATATATAAATATTAAAGAATCAAAACCATTTTCTTTATTTCTCCAAACAGATTCCGGTACATTAAAATAAAGATTAAAAAAATGTTTCCAATTAAAATCAGTTTCACCTATCTCATTATTTGCTTTTATAATATTAAAAGACATCATAAGAGCATGAATATTATTATTGAAGTAAAAACGAGGAATCTCTGGAGAACATAAATCAATATAATCAAACATATCCCTTATTTGATTAAGACCTTCAGTAGATAAATTTGTTGTTCCTTGAGAAATATTTTCAATTGGGGTAGATTCATAACATAATTCATCATATGTTTTAAGCCAGTCTTTAAGATTGTCAAAATCTACAAAAAATTTATTTTTATATTGTTCTGTAATGTAATCAAAATAATTTTTGCCATCAATAATAAATTTATCTTTATTGTTTTTAAGAATATCAAAGTACTGAAAGAAATATTTATTTACATATATTAAGAATTCTTCTTTTTCCGACAAATCAGTTTTTTTTGCAATTTCATGACATAATTCAGATTCATTAAAATGCTCATAGACTTTATCAAAATAAGAACCTGTCAAAATACCAAGCTGCTCCATATCTGCAGCATAAAAATCCTCAATAAAAAAAATGTCATACGTATTAAGAACATCCATTGCCTTTCTTACGTTTTCTTCAATTTTCATATAAAAACCTCCAAAAAATTATAAATATTTATAAAACAAAATGCGTACATTGGTAGCTATATACTCTATACACAAGCAAGAATATTATCTGCGATTTTTTTTGCCTGTAATAATATGTTATATATAACGCAAAGACACTGTTATTTAAAATTTAAAGATATTCCATCAAAATACATGGAAGTTTCACATCCGTTTACAAGTTCTACAGAGCTGAAAAGACCTGTCCTGTATTCCATAGGAAGTACATCAAAGCCGTAGACACGGATCTTGAAATCATAAGAACCTTCATCCATATAGAATGTTGCATATTTGGGATGAAAATCTTCATCACTTTCATCCCATACAAGCTTCCAGCCAAGTAAGGTTCCAGAATCTTTGTACCAGACTTTATCAATGTAACAGTATTCATTACACTGGTTTTCGATAACTACCTTTGCCTTGTCATCAGGAATCTGCTTACATGAATTAAAAAGAAGAACTCCAAACGCAAATAAAATAATAAATGAGAATTTACGCATTTCTAGCCTCCTCTGTTTCAATTTTCATCTGTGTCCAGAAACTTTCAATTTCTTCAGCAAGAGTAAACTGCTGAAGTACAGAAAGCGAACGAAGTTTACCTTCCAGCTGCGTTCTTGAAACTTTCATCTGTTCAAATTCAACGTCATAGGCATCCTGAACACAGTGAAGTACTCCGTCTCGCATATTACTGGCAGGCTTCCATTCGATACCGGCACAGACTGCCTTCATAAGCTCCCATTCGTTCTCATTGAAAAGTGCAATAAGTTTTGAACGTTCTGTAGAAGTCAGATGGTAATACCGGTCCGCAATAACAGAAACTGCATCACTTGCACCACGTGAGCCATAAGGAATAACCCCCAGTTTACGTCTGAGTTCGTCAGAAAGATATACCGAAGTCTTCGCTCCAGGAAGTTTTTTTTCTTTACTCATAAGAACATCTTCTCCTAAATAAAAGTGTCTATGTGTTATAATATACCGCAATAGCGGTATAAAAGCAAGAAAAAAATATTAAAAAGAAAAAAATGCTGGAAGATAAAGTTACTAATCAATGGCCGGCTTGGAGAAAGCTATTCTCTACATAAGTAGGAATTAATAATTTAATTATAAATGTTAAACTGCATGGTGCAATTAGAATTAACTAATTTTATAATTTCCCTGAATAAAATTAATAAGATTTTTGCCACTTATAATTTTGATACATGGGTATAACTTCTGGATATTCTGAACACCCTGCCCGGTTTTACCTGTATGTATAAAAAAACCGCAAGTATGACGATTTATACAAACTTCATTGAACTTTTGTATATGCTCGTTATTTATGTAATTGGAGTATCTCTTATCCTGGATCAGCCAGACCTGTCCATTGATTTTAACCTTACCGTCAATTCCTCCATCGCCGGTATATCTTTTGTTATAATAAACTTTATAACCAAGTTTTTTGAAGGAATACAGAATAAGTTCTTCGAAAACAAAAGGGTCAATTTTTCTCAGATATGAAAGCATCCACATTTCATTATTATTTGTAATTTTACCAAGTTTTTTATAAATCTTTTTTGCCTGATGTCTCTTAAACTTGTGGCGAAAATTGTCCCAGTTCCGGCAGCTGAAAGCTGAAATAGCAAGAGAAATGAGACAAATACTTGCAATAAATCTATATTCGATTTCAGGATTAATAATCATGCAGTTGCCTCCTATCTGTCAAAACCATAGTCTTCAATATCTTTCTTCTGCTTTGCGTTTTGAGTCTTCATTTCTGTTTTTTGTTCTTTACTCTGTTCTTTAGTATGTTTGAGCTCTTGTTTCTGACAGAAACCTATAAACTTATCAAGCGGCAGCTGATATTCTGTATTTTTTTCAGGGTCAATAAGAAGTACTGTATTTGTAGCTTTGTTTGCTCCGGCTATAGCCATTTCAGTTGCAGGCATGTTAAGAACACGGCCATTATGGTCTTTAGCCTTTAAGCTAATTTTGATTGAATCTCCGATTTTCTTACGAGAAATATCATCAAGTTCACCAAGAATCTTACCGTCTTCAAGGCTAGCTTTAGAAACAAGGCTTCCCTGGGACATATCAGAAGAACTCTGAAGCTCATGACCTGCGTAACGCATCTGTTCCTGGCTTATCTGCATGTCTTTACGTACTTCGTAAAAACGGCGCAAAAGTTCTTCGTGGAAAGAAGTTCCGTGAACTTTTTCCCAGTCTTTTTCCATTTGATGCATTCGACTTTTTTCATGGAGAGTCATTTTAAGATAAATATTTTTTGCATGTTCCATTGCCTCTGTTTCATTATGTGCAACTTCATAACCTTCTGCTCCACGGCATGCAGCTTCAAAGTTATGAAAGTACTGAGCGCAGGTATTTGACCTTGTTTCTGTCTTTGAAATACCAAGTGAATTTTCATATTCATAAAGAGCTTTTATATGGCTTTCCTTGAAGCGAGGCTTGCTCCAAGCATCCATAAGTTCTTTATTTCTGTTGATGGCAGCTTCATATGTAACAGGGTCTATTTTTAAGAACTCACGGACACCGCTTTCATTTACCTTTGTAAGAAGAATTGCAGAAACACAGCCGTTTTGAATTTCTTTCTGGGCAAAATGCCAGCCCGTCTGCTCCTGCATCTTGTATTCACCGGTTTCCGGATCTGGAAGACACATACCAAAGCGAGGAACCGCTACGTCTGTTTTGTACGGGTCAGAAATAAATTCTGGTATTTTATCCATTTCTACATGTTTAATTAATTTCAGTTCTTCTTCTGACCACTGAGAGCCTTCATAAAGCTGAGGAAGTACATTTACAGACTGAGACTGTTCAGCTGTTTTGTCCTGCTGTGAAGATGACTGGCTCTGCCCTGTTACTTCCTGTTGAATGTCAGTACCAAGTATTTTATTGAGTTTTTGGAGTGATTCCTGGATAAGACCGACCCCCTTCTGTCTAACATCTTCAGGATGCGGAACACCGAACGCCATACCGTTAACAAGACACCAGTTAGCAAGCTTTCCAACTTCAACATCATTATAATCAATTACTAATTTTGTAGGCTTGTTTTCAACAAATAACTGAGCCCTGTTGTCTGCTATAGGTGGAATCTGTTTAATTGCAGCTTCCTTGAAATGAAAGTTTTCCCGGAAAAAACTTTCGTATTCTTCTGGAGTCTGAAGCTGAGAAGCCATAACGAGAAATTCTTTGTAAGACAGGTTGGGTTTATTTTCGGCTTGATGTTCAGGTTCTTTTCCTTCTGATTCAGAAACTATATGGTCAGGTTTCTCAAATGAAGATTGTTCATAATCTTCTTTTTCTACTTCAGGAGTATATGTATAGCGAAGCTCTTCAGAAGATGCCGTTACGGCGCCTTCTGACTGAACAGGCTCTATAGGAGAAGCCTGTGAAGGCTCTGTTAAAGAAGGTTCTGATTCTGAAACAGATTTTTCACGGTTATTTATATATCTTTCAAGCTTTGAAAGCATGTCATTACCAGGCTCATTGTTTACAAGAGGTGGAACAAGTGAATTGAGTTCTTTTTTCTGAGAAACTGTATAATCATCAGTAACACGATTGAAAAAATCAATGAACTGTTCATTTTCAAGGCGAGGAGTTTCAGACAGGGATTTAATCAGATGATTTGAAAGGTTTTCGCCTGTAAGCTGCTGAACAGGTATGTTATTGAAATAGTCTACATGATAACTTCCATCTTCTTTGAGCACTTTATTGTGTTTATAATCATATTCCCATGCAGCTCCATTCTCAATAGCAATGTCTGTTTCAATTCTGTTCTGAAGAAGTTTTATTCCTTCTTCAATGTTATCGGTTTCAGCCATTTCAAGAATCATTTTATTTAATGTTTCTTTCTGTTCTTCTGAAAAATGTTCTTCAGAAACTTTTTCGACAAGATTGTAAAAATCATCATAGCTCATTTCCGGAGATTCCATTTCAGCTCTGATTTTATCAATGAATTCTTTACGCAGATGTGTGTCAGTCCAAAGTTGATTATTGTTTTGAATAGTCTGTTCGTTAACAGGTGATTTTCTATTCTCCTGGAGATTAGAAACAAGAGTATTATAAGAATCTTTTAATTCTGAAAGATAATAATAAAGTTCCTGTTCGCCTTCGTTATCAGATAAAGCAACAGAGACTAAATCAATGGAATCCGCATCAAAAATTATATTTTTATCCTTGTATTCCTTGATTTTTTCATAAAGTCCATTACGTGCTGTTTCGCTGGAAACAGAAGGTGCAATGAAAGTATTAAAAAGCATATCAAAATCATCTGAGTTTTCTTTACCTGAGTTTTGGATAGCACTTCTGTTATAAACATAATCAATTAACCCTTTATAAGCTTCTTTTGAAGTTCCAGTATATCCTTCAAGTTCTTTTATAAAATCAGATGCGTTAATATTACTCATTTTTTTCTCCTGAGAATTTATTTTCTTAAGATTTGGTTCATCAATTGTATGAGAACTAATAATTTCTGGTGTGAGTTTTTCAAGGTTTGTACCGTATATTTTTTTTGCTACATCAAGTGTTGAAATACAGTCGCCGATTGAATTGTGTGCATCAATTTGAAGTCCATAATAATCAGCTGCTGTTGTAAGTTTTTGATATTTATAGCCATTAAAAGCTTTCTTACCAGAATCAGAAAGTTCTCCATAAACTTCAGCAAAAGATTTAATTACATCAAGATGTGGTTTATTTTCATCAATTTTAATTCCTGCATCTTCGAGGAAATTTACATCAAACCTGCCGTTATAAGAAACAAGAAGTTCAGCATTATCAAATATTTTTTGAAGCTGCGGTACGTATTCTTTTACCGAAGGACAATCCTTAACCATCTTTGGAGAAATATGGTTTACTTTTTGAGAGAAAGGCCATTTATCATTATGCTGTGGTTTAACATAATGATTGAAAACCTCTGTACCATTTCCGTTTACAACGGAGATCTGAAGCAGTTCATCACTTGGTGGTGCAAAGCCGGTTGTTTCTGTGTCAAATGAAAGTACATTTGTAAGTATAAGTTTCTGTTCATATAAAGAAAGTCTTTCGCTCAATGCGTCATCAGTATTAGACTGAAGTTCACTTCGTAGATGCTTTATATCTGCTTCAAGAGAAAGTTTTTCAATGTCAGCAGGTGAAAGTCCAGCCGGAATGTTGAGTTCAAGTCCTTCTGAAGTTTTAATGGTTCCCTCTTGCGAAAGTACTGTTTCCACAAGTTCTTTTTTATTAGATTTTTTTTCAACAAAAAATGGTTCATTAAATTTATTGACAGTATATTCATTGATTTCTTTTTTAAGTTCTTCATGATTTTTGCGTAAATAATTTACAAGAACCTTATTTAAGTCAGTTCTGAAACCACGTTTGTTATCTGCATTTATAAAAGATTCAACGACAGATTTCTGTTCATCAGTGCCGGAACTTCTAATCTCTTCAAGTAATTCCGGATGATTATCACGAAGATATTTACCAACTATATTTACTTTTGAAGTATAACTGTAATCATTAGTTCTTCGTTTTTGGAACTGTAAATTTTCTGAAATTGTATTTTGAATAATTTCATTAGAAGGAATCGAGATATTTTCCTCTCTTGCTAAATTCTCATTTATCTTTTTGAGTAAGGAATAATTCAAAGGAAGGTCAATATTTAAAATATTCTTGACACTTTTATGATAACGGGATATGTTATATATATTAAAGCCAGGTACGTGCACGGTCTCTGCCAAATCCCCGTTGATTGAAGTAAGCTGCTGCAACTGGCTTTTTTTATCTTTATTAAAATACAGAATATCTTCTGAAAATATTTGTTTATTTAAATTATATGCTGTAGCTAAAAGATTCCCCTGGTTTATAAAATTTGAATAAGTAATATTAAAACCGTCTTTTTTTGGTTTAATAAATAATTGTAATTTTGTTTGTTCAGAAGTTGGATTTCCATTCTTATCAATAACAGGTACGTCATAATCTATAACACTAATTATACTTTCCGGAGAGTTTTTTGATTTTAATATAAGTATAACATTAGAAAAACTATCTGGAATGTTCTTAATATTTGATATTCCTAAATTATGATAATGTGTTCTTGATGTTTTTATAAAACCATCTTTATTTGTACAAGTATAAACATGGTCTGCTGACATAAAAAGTGGAATAGTATTATAACCAATTGGAAAATATACAGCAGGTGTAAAACCAAAACATACATAATCACTGTTTAATTCTTTGTAATTTTTTGCATTAACTATATTATCAACTTTATTATTAAATTTATTGCGGTCCCAAACTTTTTCAACTTGTAATTCATAATTATCTATAATGTTATTTACCTGTAGTGAAAGATTTTTTCTTAATCTATCTTTAATATTTGGTTTTTCTGTTTGCTCGTAATTATTTTTTAATGAAATATATTTTTCAAATTGTTCAGGATATTCAATTGATAACCAATTGAGTATATCACTAGAAAGTGATAAACGATTCTTAACTTTAACGATTTTTCTTGCTTGAAACTGAAGATTTCTGTTTACATCTTCAGTACTCTGCAAAGTCTTGTGAAGACGTTCTGTTGCAGAATAGGCAATGCGGCGAGCAACGTTACGAGCTTCGATCTCGCCTACATTTTTTATATAGTCTGCAATTCCTTTGTTTACACTGTTTACGTCATAATCATAAAACTTTGTTCCGTTTTCCTTCATGGCCTTCATGGTTTCCATGTAAAGCATTTCAATGTCTTCATTCTCAAGCTGTGTTTTTCCTGTATATTCAACAGCCTGAATGATGTGCTGGATTTCATGAGCCAGTATTCCCTTAAAACCTTTTTCACCGTTAACATCTTTGAGATAATGAGTGTTAATCATTATTCCGTCTGAACTGAGGCTTCCACGGTATGTATCAAGTTCATCATAAAAATGAACCTTAACGTCCTGCATAAACGGAAAAATGCTGAAGAGCTCTGGTGCATCAAGAATGTTCTTAAGAGGTATTCCTTCTTTTATCTTTGTAAGGTTCTGTGCATCCTGATTCAGAAGCTTTTGTATTGCAGCTCCGTTTTTAATGTAACTTAAAGAGTCGTCTGTTTCATATTTCCAGTTTCCGTCATCAGCTTTTTCCCAGCCGGTTTCCATGCGGATTCTCGATGCTTTTGATTCATCAGAAATGTTGTCGATTTTTTCATCAAGAAGAACTGCAGCCTTGAGATTCTGTAGTATTCTGTTTTTTTCCATACTTGAAGCCATCTTCCGGATGCTCGACTCTCCTACTATCTGATACTGGAGATTTTCTTTATCAACATCTTTGTTCTCAGATGCTTCATTAATTATTGTCTTTTGTTTTTCTTCCTGAACGGCTTTTTCTGCCTGTGAGAGAATGTTGTCATCAAGGGCAACAAAGGCATTATAAACTTCTGCTATTTCATCTGATATTTCAATGTTTTCACTGATACCGTTATAAGTGCGGCTCATATAATCTGCAAACTTTTCAAAAATCTGTTTCTTATCTTCCGCAGCCATTTCACCGGCCTTGTGTTTAAGAAAGTCTTCAAAGCCATAGGCAAAAGCCTCACCGCAGGTGTCCTGAGTTCCATCTGCAAAAGTATATATGCTGTTACGCCAGTCACCGTTTTCAACTTGGAAAGCCTGTTCTGCATCTTCTTTAAGTTTTCCCGTAAGCTGAGCCTGCCAGATATGGGCTACTTCATGTACCCAGGTAGAAAAATCAGCTGACTTACTTGCATAAATAACGGCAGAAACATTTTCTCCAAAGCCACGAACATCTACAGCTCCGTGAATTTCTTCTCCACTCTGATTCTGGCTATTTAAAATATTTACATCGCCGAAAATACCGTTCGGAAAAGTATTGGCAACATAATCAGAAAGTGACTTTCCAAGGGATTTTGCCCCTGCTTCAAGAATTGCAAGAGCCGCTGCCCTCTCGCTGTCCGAAAGGTTTGGCATGTGCACCTTTATTTCATGGGCAATAGAGATTCTGAAATCCTCTTCGCT
Organism: uncultured Treponema sp.; assembly: GCA_946407195.1. GTDB lineage: Bacteria > Spirochaetota > Spirochaetia > Treponematales > Treponemataceae > Treponema_D. Next base: position 20,572 of record CAMJNC010000002.1, read on the forward strand.
GAAAAGAGGTGCCCTTGTACTTTCATCCTTTTCCTTAATGTCTGCCATATTATACTCCTTGGTATTTACCGATTCTTTTTCAAGAAAGCTGTTCAGATTATGTATGTTTCTAGTTTTTTGATATTGTATAGACGGTGAAATTTCATAAATAAAATCTGTAAGAGTAGCAAAGTCAATCTCTTCCCTATTTTGAAAAACAGTGCCTTCAGTTTTGCCAGAGATTCTGAAACTATCTGTTTCCGGAATAAAAGATAATGAAAGGTCTATGGAATTAAGATACTCAAGGTAAGATTTTGCCTGGTTTTCATTAAGAGGCCAGAGCGAATGTTTTTTGCTGTATTTAACAAGAACATCTGTGTTTACCTTTACAGAAGCAGGTTCTTTATCCATATGATTCATCTCTATACCCAGAGGATAATCTCTGCTGTCGTCTCGGATTTTCATGTGAGGATTATACATACCGTCAAAAAGACTTCTGTTGTAGATTTTGAACAAAACTTTTTTTGAAGCCGGTTCAGTGCAAAGAATTCCGTCTATGATACCCGTCTTATATTCTTTTTCTCTTACAGGGTCTTTAATTGTTTTTTCAGCATAATTTGCACATAAAGCGTACTGTTCATATGTTGAAGGAAACATATAGCATCTGGTTGTTCCAGTTTCTGAACCGAGGCTGCGTAGTTTTTTATCAAGATTGTCATAATCCAAAAAAGAAGATACATGAATGTATTCAAGATGCTCAATTACTCCGTATTCTTTCAAAAACCATACGGGAATGTAATCTTCTTTTGTATAAAAACCTGAATCATCATGGATGAGGCTTTCAATTTCTGCAAGTTTTTCAACGGTATCTTTTTCACCTACGGGAAGCCTGAAAGTTCTTCTTTCAGGATCCGAATTATGTACAATAAGAAGGCTCCCATTTCTTATGTCTTCATAATATTCATTAAAGCTGTGCAGAGTATTGTTGTAATGAATGGACCATGAAGGATATTTAGTGTCATAAAAACCATAAGTACCAGAGCCAGTATCAAGAATGATATGACCCAAAAAACGTTCTTTTTGAAGATTATCAGAAAAAAGGCTTTTAAACTTTTCGGTAAGTTTTACGTCTGGTTCACTTGGTTCTACAAAGCCGTTAGGATGGTTATGAAAGAAAATGATTTTTGAATTGGTGTTCTGGGCATATTCCCTGATTTCATTTAATTCAGCAATACTTGGATAAGGGCGAGTAGAATTTGGAACGCCATTTGAAAAAGATAGATGACGAAGAATTGTTCCGTCTTTCTTTATAAAAAGATAACGTGAAGATTCGTAATCAGTATCACAGTAAACATTCATAAGTGAAGCGGCCTGTTCCCAGCCTTTTGCAGTCGGATGACCTTCTGAATCTGTTTCAATTTTGTAGCCGGTTACAAGATATGACTTTGGTTTGTTGTGAGAATCTTTTTTTAATGTTGCAGCGGTGGTAAAAAAATATTCTGACATTTATCGTTCCACCTCGTATTCAGCATCTTTTCTAATTGATAAGTTTGATTTATCTAAAAAAGACTTTAATTTTTTTTCATTAAGTGACATATTTTCAAAATCACGTGTAACATTGTTTTTCTGAGTTTTTGTAAGACCTTTGAAAAGATGTTTCATAACAGATACAGAATCTTCTGAAAGCTCCGGATTTTCTTTTGTATATGATTTAAAGGTTTTTAAGAAATCATTGATTCCATAATCTCTGTTAATTTCTAAATCTTTAATTTCTTCAAGAAGCTGGCTGCAGTAATACTTGGAAAAATCACGGTCAAAAATAAATTTCTCGCTGTTATAAAAACTGTTTTGAGAAGAAAGAATGTTTCCTAATGTAGAGGCTTTATGATAATCCGACATATTTAGAGTAATGTTTTCTATTGAAAGTGGTATGTTTGCCTTACCCTCTTTCGCAAGTTCGTCATTTTTTTCAAGTAAATCCCTGTAGTTTTTTTTGTAGACAGCAAAAGTTAAAAGATTCAGTCTGTTTTCAGGGTCAAAGTCAGATTTATATTCAAAAAGATTGGGTATAGAATCAATAGATTCTTTGAACCGGTTAAGAAACAAGATGTCTTTTTTTGTAATTTGTGAAAGGAGTTTTTTATCTGATTTATAATTCTCGTATGACTTTGGAGACTTAAAGAAAAAAGCTGCATCTTCTATTTTATATTCTGAAAGTTTATTGCAGAAAAATGAATTAGACTTGTAAAAAGAATCAAGAAGGTTTTGAAAAAGTTTTGGATTTGTATTAGACGTTAAAAACTGAGACTGTAAGAACTGTTCAGTAATTTCTTTTGCCTGAAGATTCTCCTCTTTGGAAAACAGAGGATTCCTTCCGTTCATACCGTGAAAACTGATGTTTCTGTCTTTTTCAAAAACCTTTAATGTCATTATTCTTCCTGTGTTTTAATGCCGGTACGGCGAACCAATATATAGTTCAGATAAAGCTATCAAAAATAATTATAGATTAAAAAAATGCAGAAGTCAAATAGTAAAGAATAACAAATAGACACTGCAAGGCCGTAAAACGGCCTTGCAGAAAGATTATCGTTCAATAGTGTCTGAATCTTTCTCCAGAGAGCTGTGTTTCTTTTCAGGTTTTGGAATGGTATTGATTCCCTGTTTTTTTTCAACTTCCATTACCTTAATTTTTCCGGTAACTTCTGTAAAGAAACTGTTGAAATCTTCTCTGGTGTTCAGCTTCTTTTCTTCAAAAAACTTTGTAAGAAGTTCATAATCAGAAGGATTGTTTTTCTTCATGTCTTCACTGATTACTTTGAGCACAAGCCAAGGATTGTTCTTGTAGTAAGGAAGTTTTTCGTTAAGGGAAGCAATAAACTTTTCCCCCTGAAGTTGAACAGCAGAAAGCTTAACTTCGCTGTCTATTAATTCATCACGGGATTTAGTTTTTGCATTTACTCCAAGTTCATCAGGAAGGATTCCTGATTTTACAGATTTGATGTAAAGAGGATTTTCTTTAAGCTGTTTGTCGCATTCTTCCTGAGCATCAACAGATTTGATATCTCCACTGACGATTTTTTCAGAAATACTGTCTATTATCTGCCAGCGCATTGAAGTAAGTTCTTCATTCAATTCCTGAGGAATGGAAAGTTCATCATCTTCAATTCCGTGGAACATTAATTCTTCAGAAAGTTCTATGGAAATTACCCATTCCTTGAATTCTTTTTCTGTAGTAGCTCCGCTTTTTGAATAGTCCTCAGCATAGTCTGCTCGGTTAAGACCGAGATCAGACCAGGATTCTTCATAGTCTTTTCCCAGTTCTTCTTTTGAAAGTGACTGTTTGTGGTCCTGGGCTTTGAGGTTTTCAACCTGTTGTGCAGCTGTAATACCCAAAACATTGAGTTTTGTTTTTGTAGCATCATATTCTTCAGCTCTGATGTATGAATATGCTTCAAGAAATTCTTTTTTTGTAATCTTGTCAAAGTCATACATTTTGTCAATGTCATCTTCAAAAGTTTTCACACTCTCAGGATAAAACTCTGCAAGTCGTGTAAAAATAGCAGAAACAACTTCATTATCAGCATGTATTTTTTCATCCAGGTCAGCGGCTTTTGAAGTTAAATCCATTGTGTGCTGAATAAGAGAAAGATTTGTTACTCCGATAGATTCACCATTAAAAGAATCATAAGACAGGTCCATAATATGAATAGAATAACCAGTGTCATTTACACTTTCATACCCTTTATTTGCATAGATAAGATAATCTTCGCTCTTATTATATTCAAGAATTATTTTGGCTTCTTCTTTTGTTATAAGAGGTTCATTTGTGTATCTCGCACATTTGTTCATGTAATCAGCAAGAAGTGCCGGGGCATCAAGAATTACATCAACTGCTGGTGTTATTTTCATCGGCATTTCAAGAACTTTTGATGCAAGGCCTGAAAGAAGCTCACCGTAATAACGGTCTGCTTCATTTCTCTTTCCACAGAGCACTGCAATTTCCTTAAAACCATCAAAACCAATATCACTTGGAGCTTCCCAGGAATCCTGATCATGAGTTACAGACTCATATGCGATTGCATAAACATTTGCAGCAAAGTGTTTATCAGAGAAAATCTTTTCAAGCTGATTCTGAGGAATATGACTTAAAAGCCAGTGGCAGTTATCATAAAGATTTGCATCAGCAGCTGCAATGCGAATTGCTTCCTTAGGGGTTGCATCATGGTCAAGAAGATACTGCCAGAAGTCTTCGTGTTTATCCAATGTATCAAAAGAATCTTCCAGTGCACGGTTTAAATAGAACTGTTTGCGGTCTTCCATTGAATAAGGTTTTGTTCTCTGCCTCATTTCTTGTGTTTCACCAAGCTGTTCAAGAATCTTATCAAAATCATCATCATAACAGTGCTTTTCAAGATATTCGTTAAAGTGCTCTCTATTCATTGAACGCAGTTTATAGCCCTTAAGAAGCATAGCCGGGTCTGCAAGCTCCGTTGTTTCATTTATATTATCATGAATGAAGATGTTTCCGGCTTTTGTCTTGTAAAGACCAAAGTCTGGATTTCTTTCATAAAAATCAAATATTTCAAGAGCCTGAGAATCATAAAGTAAAACTGCACCACCAAAGCGACAGAACTTTTGAATATCATTCCAGGATGGATAATCCATGTTTTCAGTTGAAAGTGCATCTCCCCCATTTTCAAGTTCTTCAAGCATTGCATTTCTTTCTTTCTCAATCTGCTGACTATTTATTTGATGATTTAACTCGTTATCAAGTTCTTCAAGGCTGCTGAAAAATACATCAAAGTCGTCCTGAGACCAGTTATCATTATAACCTCTGTCATTGTCTCTGTTGTTTATAGATTCAATTGCATTACCAATTAATTTTTCAATATCATGAATAGAATTAATAGGTATTGGTAAATCATCTCCAGAGCCAGGTTCTGCTTCCCTGTCCATATAAAAAAGATTGTTTCCGTCATTTTCCTTGTAAATATCTATAGCCCAGTATTTATCAAGCTCTGTAATAAGAAGCTCTGTAACCTTGTCTGGAATAATAAATCCCATTCGTTCTACAAAATGTGTTAAATCGTCTGTATGGCAAAGGCTATGGGTATTATGCCAATCTTCAAGATTAGAAGTTACATTTTCTTTAACAGCATTGACAGATATGTTTTCATGGTTTATATTATTTTCAGGGGAACTGCTATGTTCAGTCATAGGGTTCTCCAGAACAGGAGAATCAGCAATGGTTCTCCTGAATTCTTTTAAATGCTCAGCTGTAGGATTATCAAGTCGGATTGCATATCCGTCTTTGTCGAAACTATAAAGAACTGTTCTGTCGCCATCTTTTTCAAAATTCAAAAATACAAGACCTTCAAATACAGGATTATCAACATTCTTTTTTACTTCACGGATAGAAGAATAAATGTTGTTAATAACTTTATCTTCTGACGTTTCATTGAGAAGCGAAATGAAAACATTATCTGCCTGTTTTCTTGAATCTTTATAAACACTTTGTCCGGCGTTTTTGCCGGTTGAAATTACTGTTTTGAATTCAAGAAAATCTCCGTTTGTTATAGAATCAGCTGATTTCAAGAAACAGTTCATACTGTCACGTGCATAACCATATGGAAGAAGATAAACTTCATAACCAAGTTCATTGAGCTTATCAATTACGGCAATTTCTTTCATTAAAGTTTCGCTTGAATCATAAAGAAGTTTTGAACGTGCTATATGACAGTTTTTGTATTTAATATAATCTGCTTTTAAAAGAGCATTTATAAGAGTTTTCTTTTCTTCAGAATTTAAGCTCCTGTATTCTTTGTCTGTATATTTTTCGATTTCATGTTCAGAAGAATATTCGTGCTTAAATTCAATAAGATGATAAAGTTCTTCAGATGTTATTTCAGATTTTCCGGAAAGAATATCAAATCTGTTTTCTGGTTCAGGTTGTGAACTTTTCAATTCTTTTTCCTTGATTTTATTTTCTTTTTCCAATTTGTTTTCCTTTCTTATATCATAGTCTGCAAGGGCTTTATTAAAATCTTTAACAGAAAGTTGAAGGAAGTCTTTCAAGTCCCCTGAAGGTAAATCAATGTTATTTTCAAACTCAAAGAACATTGATGCTTCTTTTTCACTTACATGACCTTCTACATCAAGCTCAATTGACGCAAAATCATAAGCAGCGTTAAGCAAACTGCGAGAAGGATTTTTTTCAGGATAAAAGCCTTCATTATCAACACTTGTATTAAAGAACAAAACACCGTCTTTAATTCCATATTGATTAGTATCATCCATGTTGTAATGAGTTGCGAATTTTAAGAAAGTTTTTGATTCTTCTTTTGTAATATTCTTAAAATCCTTTTTAAGGATTTCATATACTGATTCAACGTCCTTTTCATTATTGAAATCAAGAACGTGAATGCCGTAATTTGTAATTTTAAGCCTCAGCTCTTCAAGCTGGGTAATGTAATCCTTTATTTTAGTAATATCTTTATCATCAGCAGTCTGTGAATGAAGTTCTGATACTTCCTCTTCATCCCATTCAATTACTTTATCAAGAAGACCTGTAACAGAGACGGATTCCAAATTAAGAACTTCATTTTCAGAATCAATAAAATATAATTCAAAAGTATTCGGATCAACCCAAAGTTCGAAATTTCTCTCTTCCCATCTTGAATAAATTTCATCAACAAGTTTATTATCAATACTATTATCATATACAGAAAGAATCATTTTAAGATTTCCCTGTGTAAGTTCAATTGAAGATACAGGCTGAAGGGCTGCATTGTAATCATTACCGATTTCAAGATTTTTCAAAAAGTATTCAGCTGACGGTCTTATTAAGTTATAATGCCCGGCAGCAAAATCCCCTGCCCTTGAAAAAGAAACTACAAGCTCAGCAAGTTTTTTTTCACTCATGCCCATTCTGACTGCAACTTCGTCAAAGCTTGCGTCTGTAAGATGTTCAACTATTTTTCCAAAGCGTGTTTCAAGAGCATCCGATTCAAAATAACAGTCTTTAAAATCTTTCTGTTTTTCCAGACAGAAAACATAGTCTTTGTACATTTTCTGTATTCTATTGTTCAGAGAATCTGTATAAAGATAGTCTTTATACTGTACAGCCTGATTATCTGCTAAGGTTGCATGTTCCTGGGACCAGTAATTAATTTCAGAAAGAATGTTTTCTATTCCGATTTTCTTTATGCCAGTTTTTGTATCATACCATTGTAATTCTCCGGATTTTAAGACCTTAAGATAATTTCTACCATCATCTTCAATTCCAATATTATCTATAATTGCATGACATTTCCAGTCTTCAATTGATGACGATTCACAGCCTTCAAGCTCAGAAAGGAAGTTTCTGATTACAGCCATAGATTTTTCATTACGACTGTAAGGGAGAATCTTGAATTCATCATCTTTTTTCATTTCTTGTTCTTTTTCAAAAGAACTGATTAAGTGTACAGAAACGAATACAGGAGACTCTTTTGTAAAATGCTCCATAATATATTTTTGGGCCATTTCTTTAAATTCAGAAAAGCTCATGTTTGTACCACCATACTCCCAGCTGTTATCAGAAGGATTTTTCCATTCATGAGTAGTCCAGTCATATTCAAAGAATTCTTTTCCGTCTGGGCTTTCAAGATGTCCTGACATATCATCCCATTCTACCCACTTCCAGGTTTTTGATGGTTCAGGAATGAAAGTACCATCTTTATTAAAGCGGTCATATTCTGGATGTTTACTTAAAAAGTCATCAATTGCTTCTTCAGGAGATTCTGCGCTTTCAATATCTATACCAAAAACTTTTGCATATTCAGCAATGTTGAAACGTGCATTGTCTTTTGCTGACAAAGCACTATCTCCAAAACTAGTTTCCATAGCCAGAAAATATAAATCATCCCAGGTATAAAAGCTACGTTCTTCACAGTTTTCTGTTATATGCTGTTTTTTTTCTTCGGAAGGAAGTTCACTTATTTGGTTGTAATTATGATAGAAATTCTTAAGCGATTCATATATATCCAGGTCATTGTGGTACCGTTCCCTGCCTTCTCCAAGACGGTATTCAAGTTCATTTTGAAGATATGAAAGCATACCTAAAGGAGTTTCTACATCATTGATAGTATTATCCTTTCTGTTGTATTCAACAAAATTTCCGTTTGTTTTATCAAAAAGAAAATAAAAAGATGATTCATCATAATTCGCAAGAGAAAGTAAAGCTTCTGCCCTGTCATCTCCAAAAAGGTCATAAGTTTCTTTTTCCAGAGCTTTTTCTATAGCAACAATCTGTTCTATATTTCTTGGATCAATAACTTCAAGCCTATCAACTTCTATAAAACTGCTGTTCTTACCTTCTTTATTTTCATTCCATTGGAAAGCTGCAAGTTTTCTTTGTCTTTCATTATCAAGGTTATCAAGGTCTGCTAGTGTTTTGTTTACGTTTTTTTCAAAAATTGAAAGATGACTAATTCCGATAATATTTTCCTTCCAGTCTGCAAAAGGAGTTTTTTCATGAAAGTTTAAGTAATAGCCGACAGCTTCTGCTTCATTTGCATCTGCTTCAACAATCTGTACTGCATCTCTTTCAATTACACTTTCAAAGTCTTTATCGTTCTTAATTTCATCATAATTACCAGATGTTTTAAGTTTCTTCTTTTCCTCCTCTACACCCATATTCCAGGCCTGCTTGAAAAGAGCTTTCAGTGAAGCAGCTTTTATTTCAGAGACAGGTTCCTTATTGTAACTGAACCATTTTTCATCAAAAGAGAAGTCCATATCCTGAGATTCATCATCACTGAAGCTGAAATATTTTTCATTTTCTTTGATGATATATTCAGATACCTGACGGATATTATCAGGTACAAAAGGTAACTCAGAAGCTTTTATAAAGCCGTAATTTTTTTCTGTATTTACAAGTGTGCCAGACGGATTGAATAATCCATAGTAGAAACCTTTCTTTGATTCATCATAATATGAGGTAAAAAATATATCCCATTCTTTATTTCCGATTACATCAAACTTTTGTTCTTTTAATTCTGATTCTTTATGAACTTCAAAATCCGGATCAAGACGGTCCAGTGTATTAATGAAACCTTCTTCAACAAGTTTTTTAATTCCAGGGCTGTAAATTACGTCTGACATTCTGTATGTTTGTGTTTTTTCACAACCAGTAACAATTTCCTTCCCGTTTTCATCTTTTTCAATTATCTGGGTATCACACCAGAACATAATTTCATTATTATGGTCACTGTTTATTTCGAGATTCTTGAAATAGCCCCAGTTATATTTAATGTTACCGTCATTAAGGTTCAAAAGTTTTTCAAGGTCTAAAGTAAGCTGTGAACACTGAATGCGTAAAGGAGAATTATTGATGTAAGAAGCTTCATCATTAAGTGTCATTTCTTCACGAATTTTTTCCTCACGCTTCTCTTTAAACTGTGTATAACGTTCAATGTTGTTCTTTACATGGTCTTTTATCATTCCCTGTAAAAACTTTACAAGTTCTTTGTCTTCAATCCAAATGTCGTTAGGATAACCAAGATTTCCGTCATCTCCCGTACTTGAATAACGGATAAAAAATACATCGTTAAGTTTTTCTTCAAGAGAGTCATTAGAATATTCACCTTCAAAATCGTCATAACGCAGTGACATTCCGATGTCAAACCAGAAACCGTCAGGGTGTTCTTTTGCATAATCAATTATTTCATTGTATAAATCACTTTCATGAATCTTTAAGTAATCAAGAACTATATTGTCCGTGTGTTTTTTAAACTCCCAACGAGGCTCTTCATATATTGTAATTTCATTTTCTTTTGAACTTTTCCCCATTACAAGTTCAAATCCCTTGTAATAATCATTAAGATTTTCTTCAAAAACATAATCGACTTTAATATCTACATATTTGTCAATAAAATCTCTTGCATATTCAGAATAATCTTTTTTCTGTTCATCGAGAGCTTTTTTTGTTTCTGACCAGGTTTCAGAAAGTTTCCAAACAGCCTGGTGATAGAGGTCAAAGTTTATACCATCTTTGTGATTTTCAAGAACAATATTCGGATTAATGTCCATGATTTCAAGGGTCTCATCCAGGTCATAAATACTTGTTACACTTTTATCGAAACTGTTTTTGGACTTGAAACGGAAATTTTCAGGATAACGGTATTCCATAAAGTCAGAAAAGAATCTGTAATATTCAGCTTCTGTAGGTGTATTTTCCGGATGCTCAAAATCAATGTCAAACTCGTTTAAAATGTTGTCTGCACGTGAAATAAGGGAAGACAAACTGATTATACTTTCTTCTTTAAGGTCATTGTCCCAGCAGATAAAGGCTTTTTCTGGGTCATCAGAAGAAGGGTTTTTATATACATGATAGTCTCTGATATTAAGTACTTCCAGAATTGCTTTTGAAAAGTATTCAGAAACAGCACCTTCTTCCTTGAGTTTCAAGTCATCATCAGGGTATTCTTTGCCAAATGCTTCGAAAAGTTCATCCTGATGCTCATTGCAGAATAAAGAAAATTCTTTAGCCGTAATTTCTGGGGTGTTATCACGGTCGATGTCCTGTTCATAATTAATGTTTACATAATCCATTTCTACATCATCATGTACTGTATCTACATGACCATTTTCATCAACCGGATAAATAAAACCTCCATTGCCGGTGTTTTCGTCTATTCTAATATTAAAATCATACTTATTTCCCTTGTATTCAAAGCCATGCCAAAAATCAGTAAGTTCCGAAGACGGAGTATTTTCAATATTCAGATTAATAACGTCACCGTTCTTAAGTTTAAGTTCAACAGCTCCATTATTATTTATTGAGTTGAAGCGGATCTGCATGCCGCAGTGTTCAAAAGATTTAAGACCATTAGTTTTTGTTGTTTTCTTTGCCATATATAAAATTCTCCTGTTTATTTTCATAACTACTTCTGACGTTTTCTCTCTCCCAGTGGGGAGGGGATAAAATCCCGGAAAGAAAACGGCAGAAGATTTTTTATCTGGTAAATCCTACGTCATGTTCTCTTGAAATATGACGGGATGGTGACGGTTTATTGATTTCAGGTTCTTTCTTTGCAGCAGAAGGAAGAACGATTGAAGGGTCTTTGTGTTCATGTTTTACATCAAATGTTTCTTCAAAAAACTTATCAAAGGCGGCTGCAGACTTGATGTTTGATTTGTCAAAATACTGGTTCAAGAGGTCTTTTGTTTCAGGGGTAAAAGAAGATAAAACCATTTTTGTCGCAAACTTAATATTTTTTACAGGCTGCAGGGAAAGAACATCTTTTGTAAGTTTTACAAATACGTCACGTGCTTCTTCTGGAGTCCTTGCAAGCGGTTCTGTTTCTTCAATCTTGTTTTCCTGAAGCACTTCTTCTATGGTCATGTTCTGTTTTTTAAGTTCTGCAAGATCAATGAAGTCCTTGAAGCGGACTGCTTCGGGCATGAGGACTTCAATGTGTTCAGGTCTATCAGGAATAAGTTCAGTGCTCTGGTTAATTGAGTGTTTTGAGGCAAGTTCTGCTTTTTTATATTTTTCGTTCCAGAACTCTTTATGAAAAGCGGAAAATGTGTTTTTGTTGATTTTATCTTTTTCAAAGTTTTCAAGAGACTGCTCGCTGTAATCACGTTTAAAACCAATGAAAGCGCCAGGCTCATTACTAAGTCCAAAATAGTTGAGGTAATAATAAGGCTCTCCGCATTCTTTCCAGACCTGGCCGTTGAACATGACGAAATATTGAGAACTATTCTTAACCTGTTCACTTAATTCGTCAATATTCTTCTGTCTGGCTTCGGTATTTACGATTGATTTGTCTTTATCAAAGTGTTCCCTGTCATCATGCCATGAAGGAACAGAATCAACTGAACGTGAAAGATTATTTTTAATAAAATCGGGAGAAGATTCAATCTTGTCGGAACGTAAGGAACCATGGATGTTTACATGTTCTGCCATGTAAAACTTACCGTTAAACATACGGATTTCATCTGTACAAAGCTTAAAGTCATCTATTTCTCTGAGTTTTCTTTCTTCCTCAGAAAGATTTTTATATTCCTCATAAGAGGAAATTCCATCCATCTGAGATTTATGGTCAGTTACACGGAATGCAAGCGGAAAGTCTTTTTCAGATAAATTTTTAATAGTAACCGGAATATCAATCTTTTCTATGATTGTTTTCTCGTTTCTGTGTCTGGAAGAAGGAAGATACGGAACGATAATATCTGCCGGAATGCTTAGGGTAATGTCATTTTTACGCTCAATTTCGGCAGGCTGTTTTCGGCTTAGGTCATAAGTTTCTTCCGTAATGTTCTGAAGATTCTTCCATTCAATGCCGCACTGATAAGCACATTCATTTACAACGGCAGGAAGTTCTATATTCCTTTCATTGTTCCATATATCTGAATCAATAAGATTAAAGTCTTTATCAAAATGCTGGTAGTTCCAGCTGATGTTTCCCTCGTTTTCGAGCATCAGAATGTCGCCGTTAGATTTATCCATAAAATAAAGCTTGAGGCTTTCAGAAGGTTTTTGTTCAAGCAAGGCTGCCGTAAGGGATTCTTCAATAGAAAGTTTGTCACGGTTTACAGTAACATCTTCAAGATATTTTCTTATGTAAGGATATTCTTCAAGCTTCATGTAGAATGCAGCCTTATCCTGCTGAAATACTTCTACTTCGTGAGCTACACTTGAATGAAATAGACGAAGGCTTTCGAGGGAAAGAGATTTTGCAAAGTCTTCTTCACTTTCAGAATAATAGTTGAACCAATAGGGAGTAAGCTCTATGCGCTGCCTGCCTTCGTGGAACACAGAAGGTACCCTTGCATCAATTTCGTCAAAGGTAATAATAACTCCCTGTTTTCTAAGTTCTTTGGGAACAATGTCCTGAACAGCCTGTCCCACAGCGGCCGTAATATACGCTTTTGCTTCTTCATATGGAAAGTTCAAGTAATTAACATTATTTCTTACCGCTATATAATGACGGAAAGTAATTTCTTCCTTAAGAGAGTCATTGTTAAATCTGTTATCTACAAGCTCTTCAGATTCATGTGCAAATACGGCAGAAATACGGTCTACAAGTTCCTGTGCAATATTGTTATTTTTAAGCCAGAGGCTGTCAGGAACATTGATTTTATAAGTAAAATCAACAGGAAGAAAATATGTTTTGTCAGAACCTTTTTCAAGTCCGTCTATCAGTTCTTTAATAAAACCTTTCGGAAGTTTTGGAGAAAGCGAAAGCTCCTTGTCATCGTTACGGTTTCTGAGGTATGTACCTACCTCATCTGGAAAAAGTTCGTTAAAACCATATGGTTCTGAACCTGAATAATCCTGTTCAACCCAGGTAATATTTTTTTCTGTATCTACAGGAGTTTTTAGCATGAAAACAGAAAGGTTGTCGTCATAATTAATGTCTGACGCAAGAGTGTCAAATAAATCATATGCAATGTAACCTGATGGAGAGAGAAGTCCAAGGTCATAGCCTTCTTTTTCAAGTCTTTCAAAATACTGCATAAGGTTTAAAACTGTAAGCGGTTCAAGATATTCTTTCTGGAAATCTTCACGACTTAAAAGATTAAACTTTGTACAGATGAATGAGTGCTGTTCGGTCTGGGTATCAAAGACTTCAAGTTTTCCGTCCTTTACAGCGTCATAAATATTGTTTTCACCGTATTCATCAAGAAGGTCTTTAAATGATTGTCCGATTGAAACTGCATAGTATTCATTAAGTCCAGTATACTCTGCGTCAGTAAGTTCTACATACAAAGGCTTGTTATATTCATCAAATATATTATCCAATTCAATATATGAAAGGGATGTATAGTCTATTATTTCAGGAGTAAGCCAATTGTCATTATCAAAAAGCTCACAGTGATGAAGATGCATCAGACGGCGGAAAATGGTATCCTTTTTCTTTTCTTCAGTATCTTCTACGATACAGGCAGAGAATGCACTCTCATAGTTCTTGCAGTCGGCTTCTGGAAGTCCAAGCTCAAGACGAAGGGAATCAAGTTTCTGTCTTTCAAGAGGCGATACTGCACTGTCCTGGTAAACAGCCTTAAGTGCTTCCTTGTATTTCTTTACGTTTTCTTCATACTGTTTAAGTTCTGATTCTGTCATGGTCTTTCTCCTGTATGCTTATCTTTCAAACCCGGTTTCGATTTTCTGTTCCTTTTTCTGCTGGCGTTCTTTTTCAATTCTGTAAAGCTGATGAAGTAAACATCCAAGTTCCTCATTCTTGTTTTTACAGGAAGCAAAAAGCTCAGGCGAAAATTGCTTCCCATCCGTCATGGCTTTACCAAGTCCTGCATTAACAGCTTCTTTTCCCTTGTTTGTAACACAGTCGTTAAGAAGCTTGCCAATTTCTGTCCATGATTTTTCCGGCCACATGTCCTTCTGTTCTACAAGCTGCTTCTTAAACTGTGTAAAATTATTGATTGGGGATGGGTCGTGAATACCTTTATGAATAGAATCACAGAACTCTTTAAGAAGTTCTTTTCTTTGAATAATATCTTCATTAGACCAGCCATGAAGTTTTTCTGCTTTTTCTCCAAGTTCTTTTAATACGTTATAACTAAAATTCTTGGTATTTTTTGCGCCGTTTCCAATATGGAAACGGATATTGTTTACATCATAAATGTCAAAACAGTTCCAGTAATTTTGTCCTTCATATTCCCCAACTCTGTCTTCTCCTTTAAAGAGAAATTGAGCATAAAATTCATAAGGACTGCCAGCTAATCCTACAATGGTTTTGGATGTTCTGTAAGCATCCTGTTTTGAAAATTTTGGTGTCATATTATCTACCCTCCCTTTCCATTTCATATTTTTTATGTCTGTCTTCAATCTGTTTGTTTATACATTCCAGGATTTTTGCAGGAACGTCTTTGTTAAGTTCGAGCGCTTTTTTCAGGTCTTTAAGCTGAACTTCCCTTCTTCCTTCAAGGTTTGCACAGGTAAGTGAAATGCGGAGAGTTTCAAAAAGTTTTTTGTCATTCTTATGGTCAGGGAAAGTTTTAGAAAGCAGTTTGTTCATTTTATCTGTACATTTTACCTTTTCAACAAGTTCTTTAGGGGAAAGGTCTTTATTATACTTTCCGTTTTCTCTTTGGATGAGGAATGCAGTTTTTATACGTTCCTGCATTTCAGAAAGCTTCCACTGTTTCTTATCAGAAGGGTCAGATTCAACAATAGCCTGAATACCACATTCTTCTGTAACTGGAATCATTTTATTGTTATACTGTTCTACAGACTTTTTTGAACAAAGACAGATCTTAGATGCTGAACCAAAGTTACCGCAAGCACAAGGAGAAGCTGCAGCTACAAGTTGTGTATCTGCTGGAAAGGTAGTGTTTCGGCCAGCACGGCTTAACGTAATTTGTGATGTCTTTAAAGGTATTTTTATAAGCTGAAGGACAGAGCTTCTGAACTCCGGAAGTTCATCAAGAAATAAAACTCCGTTATGTGCAAGTTCAACTTCTCCAGGCCTGCAGTTTGGTCCACCACCTACCATTCCTTCTACTGAAGCAGTCTGATGTGGCATACGGAAAGGTGTGACAGGACTGATTTTTCCACTCATAAGACCTGCCATAGACCATATTCTTGAAGTGCTCTGCATTTCTTTATAGGTCTGCAAGGGAGTAAGGGCAGGAATAAGATTTTCTACGATAACAGTTTTTCCACATCCCGGAGCTCCGCTCAGAAAAAGGTTATGTTTTCCTGCAACAGCAGTTTCAATAGCTTCAAGAGCTTTTGAAAAACCGTTATTCATAAATGAAACAACATTATCCTTAAAACAATTTTCTACAAAATGGTCATTGAAAAGAACCTCTTTTTCATTCTTAAGATGTTCAAGGTTTATGTCTTTAGAAGGGTCTGTTTTTGTATAAGAGTTTACCTGAAGACCAGCCACAGCTTCAGAAAGATTATTTACAGCAAGAATTTCTATTCCTTCTATATCCTGGATTTCAGCAAGATTCTTTTCAGAAACGATAAATTTTTTTATGCCGCTTTCCAAAGCTGTTTTTACGGCTGCCCTTACGGCACGTACAGGACGTACCTGACCGGAAAGTTCAAGCTCACCCATTGCAAGAACCGGTTCATCAGGAAGGTTTTTTCCTTCAACTTTATATTTCTCAGCCATTATGGAAAGAGCAAGAGGAAGGTCATAACCGGCTCCATCTTTCTTCAGGTCTGCAGGAGAAAGACTAAGCAGAATACGTCCATTTGGTATTTGAAGACCCTGGTTGCGGCATGCAGCTAATACACGTTCTCTTTCTTCCTTAACAGCCCCGTCAGAAATACCAACTATATCAATAGCAGGTATTCCTTTTCTAAGGTCACATTCAACATTAACAAGAGAGCCTTCATAACCGAATGGTGCAAATGAATAGATTACAGGTCCTTTGCCTTTAACATCTGCAATTTCAATTTCTTTAAGGTCGGTTAGAATACCTTTTTCTTCAAGTTCTGTATAAATCTTGTTTGCACGAAGTTTTGAATCAATAATGGACTGGATCTGAGAGAATTCAGTTATACCAGATGTATAGCCTTCAGCAATTTCATCAATAATCTGCCAATGTGCGGCAAGAATTTCAGAGTTTGTATTATTGTCAATTTCTGCACGGCCGTTCAAAAGAGAGTCAAAATCATGAAAGTCAAAATTGTCATTTATAAGACGTTCTGCAACATTTTCTACTATGTTACGAGGCTCCAAATCCGGATTTGCTTCAATAACTTCTTGTTCATAGTCACTGATAATAGAATCTACAGAAGTTACGAAATCTTTAGCAAAGCGTTCGTAGAAGGTATTCTTATACCATTGAGCATCCTGTTGTTTCCCCTGCTCTTTTGCAGCTTCTTTTATGATATGAATGCCTTTTTCACTAAGGCAATCTTTAATGACAGCCCAGCCTTCTTCAATTCCTCTTTCTTCAATTGATTTGGTATTAAGTTCATTAAGAAAAGAATCAAGTTCCTGTGAAGTAGGTTCCCTGTCATATTCTTCAATGAAAGCTTTCTGAAGGTCTTCCAAAGTCCATGTAATTGTTGCAATAACTTTATTCAGGTCTTTTTCATCTGCCATAATTTCATCTCCTATCGTTCATAACCTTCATCAGGATTTTTTGTTTTTTTAGACGGAGATTTAAGCCCGTCCCAGTATTCACGGTTTTTGTTGAATTTTTCTTCAGCTTTAGTTTTAATTACAGGTTCAATAAAAAGTCCAAGGTCTTTAAGATACATATGAAGATATTTAATTCTCAAATTGTCAGCTTTTTCTCCATAGCGATCCCACAGTGCTTCTTCTTTACGCTCTTCAAAGCCCCGGTATTTTTCAAGAAGTTTTTCATTTCCAGAAAGATATTTAACCATATCATTTTTGTTTGGCCATATTTCTTCAAAGAATTCTGTAAAGTTTCTTGTATCTCCTGGAGTACCGTTTACTTTCATGTATTTGACATACTCATCATAACAAGGTCCGTAAAGTTTCGGCTCTTCATATGTATTTGTGATAAGGCCATATTCTTCAAGGTTTTTCATAATGTCAAAAGTTGACGAGAATGTTTCTCCGCCGGAAGAAAGACCTTTATCTACAACAGAATGCCAGAACGATTCCATATTTCTGTCATTATTATTGTTTGCAGCAATATATTTTTCACAGAAAGTGACAGGATTCAATTCAAGTTCGTTGAACCATGAATCAAACATACGGTGTACTTTTGCCTCTGTAGAAGACATGGTTGGAAGAACTGTATGAAGCGGTTTGTTCTGTAAAAGCTCGTATTTATTTTCAGGAGCTTCTTTCTTTACAAGGTCAGAGAAAATATCTTGATAGTAACTGTCAAAAGCAGACTTGTCTTTAAGTCCACGTTTATCAAAATATTCATTGAAAAGTTTTCTGTCTTCATCAGAAAAAAGCTTAAGGACACGGTTTGTAGCTACCCAGGGATTTTTCTGTGTCATGTTTTTAAGTTCATTTCTCAAAGCTCTTTCAAATTTAAACCCTGCCTGCTGATAAGACTTAAACTCACCGATATTGATGCATGCAAGGTTAAGGTTTTCAGCAAATACAGATTTTCTGTCTGTTACTAAGCTGTTTTTTGTCTGATAAAATTCTTCTTTAATCTCATTTACAAGTTCTTTTTTTTCTGTTCTTGAACCATAACTGTTTATAAACTGATTCGATGCCTTTTCAAAAGATTTTTCTGCATCCTTGAAATTAAACGGAAAGTCCTGTAAAGGTGTTCCTGCTCTGTCCATGAGAGCATACTGGACAATAATTTTCAGGGCATCTTCTTTTGTATAATTTACATCATAGCCGTCAAGCCAGCTGGTAAGTGTAATAACATCATTTTGCATTGTACTCTGGAAACGGTCCATATCCTTCAACACATCTTCAAGATGGTACGGAGCGTTACCGAAACCATGACCTTCATTATCAAGATGCTGATATGTTGCCGTGTCCTTATCGAAATCTTCATACTCCCTTTGAAAAGCTTTAACAAAAGAAGAAGGATTATCCCGTTCACACTGGAGTGTGAAAGCAAGCGGAACACCCTGTTCTGTATTTTTAAGTATGCGGATCTGTAGAAGGTTTCCATTTCCAGTTTCATCCTTTACTGCATATCCTAAAAATTCAAGTTCTTCACGAACTTCATCCCATGTCATTTTTGCCATAATACTTTCCTCCTATCTTCCGATTTCCGGGTCTTCTTTTTCTTTATTTGATTTTTGTCGATTCCAGCTTTCTTTGGCCTTGATTTCTTCGATTTTAATTTCATGTCTCAGTTGTCTTTCTTTTATATGTTTTTCAAGAGCGCAGAAAGGCAGGTCATAGCTTTTTCTTCCTGTTATCTGGTCTGTAAAAGTGGTTATCATTCCGCTTTTAATACCGTTTGTAGATTTATCAAGCTTTTCTATGAGACGGTCTGCTACATGGGAACTTGCAAGGTAAAGGTCAGATTCATGATAATTAATATCTTCCTGGGGAAGTGTGTTCAAAGCAATAGAATGAATGTTATCTGGAGTTACAGGCATTTCCATTCTGTCAAGAAGAAGGAAATTAAGAGCCTGAGGAGAATTACTGTTTTCTTTTACAAAACTGTTTACTTCTTCGGCCCAGTCTGCTTTATTACCCTGCTTCCACAAAAGAAGCTGTGTTTTATAAGCCATAAGCGGATTATTCTCATATTCAGGAAGAAGTGATTTTGCTTCTTCAAAAAAGAATGACAGGATTTTGTCTTGTCCGGCCTTGATGAATGCTTCTCCTTCTTCTTTTGAAACAGACTCTTCATCTTCTCCAAAAAAATCATGAAGCATTTCGGCAGTCCCTTCTTCCCATGAAAGTTCATTATTTCTATAAACGTTTGATTCATAGGAATCAGAAATCCATTCCCTTTCTCTTTCGTTGTAATGCTCTATATTAACAGCATAGACTTGTCCTTCAAGATAATCAGCATATGTCTGTACTTCATTTTCAAGAAGTCTTTTGCACCAGGAAGCTGTTTCTTCTGGAGAATGAGAATTCATATAGTCAAGAACTTCTTCATTGTCTTTTGAAATGTAAATAACACCGTCAACAGGTAGAGTATTTTCTGTGCCTGAATGAACAGTGATACCGGAGTGTTCATATATTGAAATCGGAAGGCTGCATACGTTTTTCTCATTCCATTTTTTGAAAAGTTCTTCTTTTGAAAGATTATCGAGATTCGTTCCTTTTTCAAATTCATTGTGATATGGAAGGTCATGGTTGATAAGAAATGTTGAAAGTGTATTTACAAAAAACTGGAAAGGTCCTTCAACTTCATTTTCATATTCTTTTTCAGGAATATGCAGCTCAATTTCGAGGGTATCAGTTAGTCTGTTCTTATTATCAAGCGGAATCCCGGCTATCATATCTATGTCATCATCAAAAAACTCTTCGTGCTCTTTAAGGTGAGAAAGCCATTTTTCAATGTCATTTACAAAAGAAACTTTATCAAAATGAGAATAATTATTTGCATCCGTTAATACATATTTTTTAAGCTCATCACTCTTCAATGCAGTTTCTACATCAGGAATAGGAACTGTAAATTTTGCATCTGCCTTGTATTTTTCAACTGAGGAAAGTTCGTCACGGAAAAAATCTTCAAAATCTTCAACCTGGAAATCTCCAAGTAAATGCTGGTTGTCCTTCTTGAAAATCATTTTTCCAAGATAATCATTTTCTTTACGTAAATCGTAAGGTTCAGGGTCTATACTTAAGGTAAAGCGTGAAAGAATTCCTTCTTTGTTTTTTGTATAGACACGTTTATTATAGTCCCCGGTTGGAAAAATATTTTCAGAAATAGTTTTTAGAATTTTATTATCAGGCATAGTCTGTAACCTCACACAAAAAAAAATACTGCCCTTTAAGTGTGATAAATAATAAATAACTATTAGACACTTAAAGGGCATAAGAAAAAGAAGGGGATACTAACGTTCCTGACCTTCTTCCTGCTTCTGCGCCTGCTCCTGGCTCTTACCCTTTGTCTGAGACGGAAGGAACTCAAACTTGTCCATTGCAACGAATGTGTCTTTATGGCTCTTGCCTTCCTTGTCTTTCCAGATATTCTGCTGGATTTCACCTTCGATACGAAGCCCCTTTCCCTTTGTAAGAACTTCGAGCTGCTTATCAGTCAGGTTCCATTTCTGTACAGGAACAAAAACAGTCTGGGTAACATCCTGACCGGCTTTGTCCTTGTAAGTCTTGTTAACGGCAAGGTCAAAGTTAGTTACTGTTTTTTCGCCCTGCTGTTTTGTTTCAATCTTGGAGATGTTTCCTTCCAAAATAACCTTGTTCATACCATTCATAGATTTCCTCCTCAACGGCTCAAACCGTCTTCTCTGGTATAAGTTTTTGATTTATTAAGAGAAACACTTACACCAAGCGTTTCATCTTTCCATTTGTTAAGCATGCTCTTAAAGCCGCCTACAGTAAGATGTGCAAATGCAGCACTTACATCACGCTGTTCACCTTTTGACATTGTACGGAACATAGATACGGCAACTGTGTTCGGATCCACCGAAGATGAACCGATTTCCTTAATGATTTTCTTGAACTGTTTTTCAAAACCTGTTCCGGCGTTTTCAAGTTCTTTTTCCTTATAGTCTTTACGGTTTAATACAGCTTCCTTTAAGAAATGTGGTTTCTTTTCTTTTTTCTTAAGGTTTTCCCTTTGTATTTTTTTATACACCTGTTTCAAGTCTTTCTTAAGTATATGTTCCATAAAAGATTTCTGAAGTGATTTTATGTCTTTTTTCGATAGAAGATTTGTGCAGATGTAAATCTGCTTTTTACCGGTAATAAGATTACGACCCTGGTTTACATAGTAAAGTTCCCGGCCGTCTTTATCTGCCCATTTTACAATGCTGCCTTTTTTCATATTTGCAACAAGTTCTTTTACTTCTGCAACGGTATTAAATCCCTTGAGCTGTGTGGTATCAATGTACTGGTCAAACATGTGGTCAAGAAAATAAGGGTCCTGCTTCTGAAGATGGCGCATCAGAAGTTCTATATCGAGGGCAAAAGAATCACTTCCCTCTTTAAAGAAAATACTGTTTCTTTTTTCATCACGGACCAGTTTTTCAAGTACCGCAAAGTATTGTTTTTCTTCTTTCTTCATAAAGTTGTTTTATGCCGAATCCGGCGACCTCTCTAAGAGACCTGTTCATTGAACTGCTTTAATTATCAGTCAAAATACAGTAAATGTCAAGTGAAACAAAATAACAAAAAGACACTTACTGTATATGACAAAAACTAACGTTCCATCTGGTCTCCCCTGTCATCAGTTCGTTTTACAGGCGGATGCTGTTCTGGTAAATCAGATTGTATACCAGATGCTTTCATAAGGTTCAAAGACTTCTGTGCAGATTGAGAAAGCTCACCCATCTGTTTTAGTGAAGATGCATATTCCCCAGGCCAGAAAGTACGGATTGCAAGAAGAAGGTTGTTACCGTTTTCCTGATTAAACTCTGCTTTCCATGACTGTGAAATAGTACTATATGCAAAGCCAATTTCAGAAATAGTCTTACGTTCTTCAGTAGAAAGTATTTTTTCAAACTTTACAGAAAGGTTCTTTCCGTTTGGAGTAAGATTCAGTTCTACTCTGTTTGCTTTTGTGTTTTCCTTCTGCATGAAATCAGGTGCTGGAGGAATACTTTCAGACTGAGTTTTATCTTCTGTATAGGTCTCAAGGAAGCTTTTGATGTTAGGGCAGTTTTCTTCTTTGAGGAAGCCTGACTTAAAGAAACTGTTGAAAAGTTCATAGATTCCAATATCCTTATTCGATACAGATTCGGGATTGAATGTACGGGAAAGCCCGTTACTCTTTTCAATGCGGATTTCAGCCTTGTCAGATTTTGTAAAGCTACCAGAAACCTTTATGCCGTCAAGTTCATAAGTACCGTCAGAAAGCTCTGAAAAGCCAGCTTTTTCAAGAGCCTGAGAAACCGGAATCTGTGAAACATTGTCAGTAATTTTTGAAAGCGGATTTTCTTTTGAAAGTTTTTTTTCAGCATTTTTAGTTTCTGTTACAGGTTCTTTTCCAAACTCTTTATCAAGTTCAGAATAAATTTCTGAAAGTAGTTTTCCAGAAGGTGCTTTAATATTCTGGGCAGCGGAGTTGTCAGCATGTTCAATGAGAGTCCTCAAGTCAACTTCGTATTTTTCATACAGTTGAGGATCTAAAACGCAAAGTTCTCCTTTATCTACTTCTGCTTCATAGTCATTTGCCCTGAGACCTGTAATTACAGCAAGAGCTTCTTCCTTTGAAAAATAGGAAATCGTGTAATCTTTTTCCAACGGTTTTAGTACACTGTAAACACAGAGAACGTCTGCCGCTTTTTCATTGTCATAATCTGAGAAATGTACTTCCCTGAGGATTCCCATATCTCTGAAGGTTCGCATAAATGCAGAACATTCCCGGTCAGAAGAGAAAAAGTCCTTTCTGTGCATTGCTACTTCAGATACGAATTCTTTGAACGTGTTGCTGTTTTCCATAAGGAAATCAAAAAGTTCCGTGTGTAAATACTGTTCGTTTCTTGTTTCACCTTCTATGTCCTTATAGTACAGGTCATAATTTTCATGATAGGCAGTTAGGAACTTATTTAAATCAACGTGATTTTTTGCAAAATCAATTACAGGATTTTCTTTTGCAATTTCTGTTTGAATACCAGTTGTAAATGTTGCAGTTTCAAATTCTTCTTTTGATAAAATAAATACTTTTTCATCTCCACTAAGGCATTCAAAGTTCAGTAAACCGTTTTCTGTATAACCTCTGAAAGCAACTGTTTCTCCATCGCAGCAAAGCAAGTCACCGCCTTTACTGTACATGTCATAATAAACATTGTCAGGGCTTTCTGATTCATGTTCTTTGAATTCAATGTAGCTTCCACTACTAAGTGAAACGCATTTTTTATCATTAAAAAAGAAAAGTCCGTTGTTCTGTTCAAGCTGACTGAAAAGTTGTTTAAGGGAAAGAGAATATGTACTACCCTCTTTAAGGATTTGAGGAGTTTCAATAACAGCTGTATTGTAATCACTTTCATTCATTCCAAAAACAAGGTTTCTTGTTTCATTATGAATTAAAACAGTTCCATCCTGTTCTTTGAAATAATTGCAGACATCACCTTCTTTATAAATAACTTCACCATCCAGACCAACAAGGTCAAATTCAGTTGCGTCAGGAAAGACTAGTGATACCTTACGAAGTTTCTGTTTATCAATAAGTTCTGCGTATTCAACGAAATCGCTTTCGTATGTCTTTTCTTCAGACTTATATTTTTCAAAAAGTTTTTGAAGAGAAAAAGCTACTTTCTTATTTTCTTCAGGAAGCCCGAAATCAAGTCCTTCTTCCTTTTCGATGATTCGAAGCTCATCATCTGTACGTCTTACCCAGCGACCGTCATCATTCTGTTTGAAAAGATAATTTTCATCTTCTCCGACAAAACAGAAATTAAGGTCAATTTCTCCATCTTCGGAGAGTGCATCCTTTTCATTGAAATCAAGAAGAAGTTCATCATTATGTTCTTCAAGGGCTTCACAGATATTGTGAATATTTTCTTTAACCCATGTCTCATCCTTGCCTGCAAGAGATGCAATAACATCGAAACTCATATAATAGTTAAAACCAGAACCGCTTTGTTCATAAGCAGACTGACAGATCAGGTCTGCAAGGGCTATAAAATCATATTGGGAATTTTTCAGTTCTTGAGTATATTCCATTGTCTGTTTGCGGCTTTCTTCTTTTAGAGCAAAAATCTTATCCATTTCAGCGTCATAATCGCCGGAATCAAGAATCTGTTCATTTGCCTTACGCCAGAGAGAAAAATCAAAAGTATAACCGTGCTCACCGTATTGTGCCTTGCGACTTTCATTGTATTTTACATTCTGCATGACATCTTTAATTTTCTGTCTTGCATATACGGTAAACTCATCTTTGTTTTCCATCTCCGGATGGTCCTCAAGATACATGTCAACACGAGTTACCATATGTTCAAGGCTGGTTGCAAAGTAAGAAGCAATATCACTTTGTTTCTGAGAAACTTTTTCCTTTGATTTTTTTGAAACACCGGCATCTATAATCCAAGAAGAGTGAATCTCTTTATCCTCATCAACAATAGTTTTAAGTTCTTCAAAATCTTTTTTATACGATTTTTCCAGACTGTTGAATGAATCTTGTGTGAGTTCTTTTACAAAATCTTTCTGCTCCTGCGAAACAGAAGGTGCATAAATGTTATCCCAGGTCTTCTCAAAAAGTTCAAGAACTTCTGGATAAGAACAAACCATTCTTACAAATTCCACAATAGATTCCTGAGTTCTGGTAACTTCCTTTCCGTTTTCAAGTGTATGTTTGTCATCATTAAATTCAAAAGAAGGGTCATATTCAACATAATCCTTAGCCTCTTCATTCCACATATGAAAACGAACGTCAGCCTTCAAGAACGTGTTGAACTTTTTATTAAGTTCATCAATAAGTTCAATGCCTTCCTTGAATCCAAGAACAGTGCCTTCATGAATATTTGCAGGCTTATGATTCGAATCAGTTCCTTCTGTAAAATCAATCTTAATGTATGGAAGATGTAAATCATTAAATTCTTTTTCACGAAGTTCATTAATTCTCTTGAATTCATCTTCAGTTACAATTTCAGCATCTATCTGTTCTTCCGGTTCAAGCCAGACTGCATCATAGCCTGTTGAAAGAAGTCCCAGCATATATTCATAGTCTATATTTCTGTCTTCAAGAATGGTTTTGATTTCTTCAAAGGAATCATAATCAGCGGTAAAATGATAGTACATAGTGTCATAACGATGTTCTTCCCACGAGACATTATAGGCATTATTTTTTAAATGTTCTTTTAATTCAGCAGCCTTTTCTTCATTTACTGCATAAATAAAGAATTTAATTTTTCTTGATTCATCTTCAGTAACATTCTCGCTGCTGTTTAATTCAGGTTTTTCAGAAAGTTTCTGTTCGTTAATTAAGTTTCTTACATTTTCAATTTCATTTTTTGCCATGTGCCTGATGATAAAACCTGCAAGATATTCAGGGCGGTATTCTGCAAGAGACTGCTGGCCGAGAACAAAGAATTTACCCTGTTTATCTTTATTCCAGCTGAAACCTTCACAAAGATGAGATTTATACAATTCGATAAGAGGAATATGTGCATCAACATCTTCTTCATACTGATAAAATCCATTTTCTAACTCTGCACAATCCAAGGCCTCTTTTGAAAGAATCTTTGAAGCAACAGATTCATGAACCATAATTCCACCGTGTCCTGATGTGTCTACAGTATAAACACCTGGAATCATTTTATGACAAGAATCTACCTTACCCCATATAGAACTACCCGGACGATTGCTGCGGTCAATTTTTTTAATCTCTTCAAGTTTTTCTTTATCAACTGTCCAGTTTGTTTCAGAAGCAAGAATATTATTTTTTACAAGATGTTCAACAAGTTCAGGTTCCTGCGAAAGGTTAATGTCCAGATCATCTTTTGAAATATTATTTAATTTAATATTTTCTGAACTGATTACATCCTGTTTTTCAATATTTTTTGTTCCAAAAAGTTCTTTTTCCTTTTCATAAAGGAAAAGAGGTTCTTTATAAGGAAGATTTTTCCCTTCCTCTGTAGTTCTGTAATTTGTAACAACAGAATCAAGAGCTTTATATGCATTAATAACATTAGAAGCATGTTCAGGATGATTTTCATTATGTTTAAGTTCTTTTACAAAATTGTCTCCGATATAAAAAGAATATTCATCATTATGTTTTTCAAAAATAATGCAGCCATTACCCTCCGGGTCATCAAAGATATAATCGTCAGGAATATGAATTCCGATTCCGGCACTATAACCTTTATCTTCAAGTTCAAGAAGCTTTTTAAAAGCTTGATGGGCAGTCAGATTTGTAACAGGTTCAAAGTCAGCAAACATTTCAAATTCTGCCCTGTCTTTTACAAAGAAACTGAATGGTTCTTTTTTTTCAACAGACTGTTCGAGTCTTTCTGTTCTTTTATTCATAATTTCATTCCACCTTGCAGCATCGTATTCATCTTCTGTCGGAAGATGTTCATGTTTTTTTTCATAAAATTTTGCAACTTTTTGCAGATACAAATCTGATGGAGATGTAAGTTTAATTTTCTCATCAGTACCATCTGGCTGTGTTTCAAAAATCTTGAAAAAATCAAAATTAATAAGAGTATCTTTTGATGCAACCAGAGTATCTGCATTAAGTTCAATACACTGTTTTTCAATCTTCTTTACATCACTGATTGAAAAGCGTTCAAAATCAATTACCCTGCCGTCTTTGTCTACCCATTTTGCGATACATTTTTGTTCTTTTGGCATATTTTTATTCTCCTCGTGTGTAATTTCATTTTTCAATTCAAGCAGGTTATTAACCTTATATTTTTCATTTACATATTTTACTTCTGCAAAGTTGCCTATGGCATAAACTGCAGGAATGAGACCATTAATAAGTTCAGCCGCCTTGTTAAATGTAAGTCCTGTTGAGATGCAGTTGTCTATCAGATATATATAATTCCTGCCTTCAGGGAAATTGCTGATGACGTTTTTTCCGTAATCATTCAGGAACAGTTCTACTTCAGGTTCCAGTTCTTTCTTTTTCTGTTCATAAAGTGTTTCATGGGGCTTACATTCAAGAATGTTGAAAACAGGTGCATTTATTTTAAGCCCAACGATTCTCGCAATATCGTAGGTGTATTCCGCCTTACCGTTATGGTTTGGAGCCGGTACAAGATATGTATGTCTGCTTTTATGAATATGTTCTGCGATATAAGAAGCTGCTTTTTCAACTGCAATCTTGTATTCTTCAGAATTTCTGTCGGCTTCTTTTATGACATGACAGAGTTCTCTTGTTCCTTTTGAATTGTAATAGCTTCTTGCTGTAATCTGGGAACCGGGTGCAACAAAAGGTCCTTTATATTCAAGTTCAAGATTTTCGTTGAGGTAATTTATCTTACATTTTCCAAGAGAAATATAAGTTCCGTTCTCAAGGCTTTCTTTATCATATATCTGCCATGCTTTTATTGTCTTGTATTCATTAGTTGTTTTATCGTAATCATTGTATTCGTCAAAAAGAACTATGACAGGCTGGTATTTTTTTGAATTCTCCTTGATGTATTCATCAAGTTCCGAAAAAGATGGTGTTCTGTATTCTGAAAGTTTAAGCTGTGTCCTGCAGACATATCCCTCAGAATCAAGTCTTTTGATTACATTATCATATATACTTTTGGTACTGATACTGTAAGCATCGACAATTTTATAAGGTTCTTCCCTGCTCAAGAACTCTTCTTCTGCTTCAAGTTCTTTTGCCATATTCTGTTTCTCTTCTTTAATTTCCGATATGTTTACATTTTGTTCATTAATAAGTTCTGTAAGATATTTTACTGGTTCTGAAAGAGAACTTTCAAAGCCATTGTTAATGTTATTGATTCCTTTTGGACCTGGAGAATCATTATAAAAATCAAGTGCTTTTTTCGGGTCATCAAAAAATTTTCTTTTATAACTCCACTTACCATTTTTTTTATAATGACCTTCATATAGAACTACAAATAGTTCTTTGTTGATTTCAGAATCTTCAAAAAGCTGAGCATTGGATTTTACTTTCGTGTTAACTAAAGGAACATAGCCTTCTGTGTAAACATGGTTTCCTGCACTTTTTCCGGTTGAGTAATCCCATTCAATTAAATGTGCAACATCTTCTTTCGGGAGTGAATGTGTAACAGCCCAGAGACGGTCCCAGACCGTATGATAATTAATGGATTTATCATAGATTCCAAAAACGTTTTCAAGGTCCTCAATTCCTGGCTTCCAGGAAAGACCACGTTCAGGGAATACAGTTCCAATTTTAAAATTTTCAAAACCATTACCAAGAACATCTCTTAAAGCATGTGCCCTGTCTACTGCTTCTGAAATAGAAAACAGACTGTAAAGTTTGTCCAATATTACAGAAGCTTCTTCACGGTTACAATTTCTTTTTGAGACCAGTTCTTCAAGAATTATATTTTTACTTTTTTCAGCAAAGTTTTCTTCCTGTTCTTCAACTTTGTTTTGAGATGTAATATTCATATTTTTTTCCTCAAAGCTTACAGGTGATATTTCATAAGGTTTAATTACACGTCCTATTCTCGCACCATTTCCTATGATAAGGCTTGCAGCAAGCGAGTTATCTGAATCAATACCAACAGAGCGTTTATTATTCAGCTGATCTAAATCAGCTGAAAGCTCTTTAATCTTGATGTCGCAGGCATAGACTGTTGTTTTACCCGACTGATTGTTCATTTCACCGAAGGTTCTCGCTGTTGAAGGAAAACGTGAAAGATAAACATAACCAGGAGTAGACTGATAGGATTTTCTTCTCGTCTGAGTGGTCTTTTTAATTCCGTTTTTCTGAATGTCTTCATCGTTTGAGGAAGCTGTTCCGTGATAAAGTCTAAGATAATCTTCATTATGTTCTTTAAGCCATTTGTTAAACTGATTGATTGTATTTTCATCAGGTTCCGGATTGTCAAGGAAACGACCAAGTTCTGTTGTGCCCCACATTTTATATAGCTTTCTGTTTTCATCAATACCATGAAGCTCATATTTTGCTTCAAAAATATTTTTATCAACCGGAAGTGATTTATCTGCACTTTCAGATACAACAGTATCAGGCTGCTGAACCTTTGTGTCAAAATCAGAAAAATCTATATCTTTAGACTTTAATAAGTCTCTGAAATAATCCATATTAGTAAGAACAATTTTAAGTTTATTTTCTCTGATTAAAGAAAGTTCTGGTTCAGTTTTATAATTATAAAAATACATTGAAGAAGGCATATCACATGATATTTCTTCAAGCTCATATTCAGGTCTTCCTGATTCATATTCTTTATCAGAATACAGGCTGAATTCACCACCAGTACTATCACCGACATAAACGGCATAATATTTTTTCCCGTTTTCAAGGTGATAAACAATATCATAAGGAACAGAATCATCTTTTTCAAAGTTTTCTACTGTAATAAGAGAACAGCATTTATCATAAAATGTTTTTTCTTTTTGCATTGCCTCTTTAATTACATCAACAGAAGGAATGTCTTTATTATAATAAGGAGAAAACTCATCCTGACAATATCGAACCATATCAATAACTTCATCATTTTCCAATGCAGAAGAATAAGAATTTAAAACGGAACACCATTTTTCAGCCGTTTCCTTATCCGGGAAACTAAGCATCTGCAGTTCTATCATTTTGTTGTTTTCTTCATCAATATTTAACAAAGTAATTTGAGTTCCAAACAGTCCATTGTTATTTTCGTAAACTTTGTATTTATTTACTGTGTTGTATTTGTTAAGAGAAAAATGTTTTTTATTTTCGTTAATAAGCTTATTTGTTTTAGGAAGTATTTCTTTTTCAAAAACATCGTTTGAAAGATAACCAGCCTCTTTGCTTAAATCAATTCCCTGAGAATAAGCGTATGTTTGTTCCATTGCACGAGCAAAGCATTCGCAGGTTCTGTACCAGTATTCACCAAGTTTTTTTGGCTTTGCAGAACCCAATGATGAACGTGTGCTATTCTTTTCACGAACAAGAGACTTGTAAAGCTTTGCAATCTCGTTTTCAGCAGTACCTTCTTTATCAGATGCAAAGAAATTTTCTGTTTCACGACCTTTAAGTGCATCAAGCCAATGTGCAGTTTCATGAATCATTGTAACGTCTGGTGTATGATTTATGCCTGCGGTTTTTTCCTGCTTTGCATCATCAAAAAAAGAAACTCCGATAGTGTTTTCATAGGGAGCCCATACTCCGATAGCTTTCATGCAATACTGCATACAGTTATCAGCATAAGAAAGTTTTATGTTTTCTTTATCTGCAAGAGATTTTATGTTTCCGTAAAAACTGAAGGTTTTATCAAGAGCGGCTTTTACCCTTTCAATCTGTTTTTCCTGGAAAGGCTTACCGTTCTGTTTTTTAAGGCGGATTCCATATTGTTCTTTAAGAATGTCAGAACAACTGGTATCTCCATAGGCAGTTTCACGGCCTTTTGCATGAGATTCAATGTATTCTGTTTTAGAAAGATTCAGATCAAGTCTCTTATCTTTAATTGCATCAAGGAGAGGCTGCCACTGCTCTTTAAAAATTACTTGGTTCTGTCTTACGTAACCTTTATTATAAAAACTCTGTGACTTGTATTTTTCAGTAAGAACATCAATTTCGTCTTTATACTTATCACAGAATCTTAGAAGTTCTGCAATGTCATAGTAGCGGTTTATGGTAATGCTTTTCTGGCTTCTAGGAAGAGATACACGGGCATCGTACTGCTGTTCCCGTAACTCTTCACGTCTGTATTTAAGATAGTAATCAATGGTTGCAGAAAGAAGGTCAAGAGACATCTTATAATATCTGCACTCCCACTCTTCTCTTTTGTGACTGCGGCCGCCAGCCTTTTCAATTACTTCATCTTTTTTTTCAAGCTTTGATTGAACATAATAATAGCCGTCAGAATCCTTTACGCAAACCGGAAGAAAATCATCTGCAATTAAACCGTCTTTGTCAAATTCAGGAATCCAGGAAGGACGAGGATTTGTAAGAATATCTTTTCGGTTCACAAGATAAACCTTGTTGTGCTCAATGCCAGTATAATCAATTACTTTTTTTCCGTTCTTATCAAATACGGAAGGAGTAAAACTGTATTCTTTTAATTCAAAATCCTCAGCTTCTAAATCTTCTGCCATAAAATCAATCCTCCACTTTTATCTTTCCTGTTCCCAGTTTTCTTCAGTTATTTCTTTAGGATGTTTATTCTGATAGCTGCGTTTTATGCTGTCTTTGATTTTTTCTATCTGGGAAGTTTTTTTATCATCACGGTTGTAGACAGGACGTAAACGAACCGGAAGTTTGTTGAATTCTTCAATTTCTTTTAGATAGTCTTTTTCACGTTTCTGTGGTGTTTTTCCAGCCTTAATGCAAAGTTCATCAACTTCATGGTCAGAAAGAATTCTGTTTACCTTCATTTTTCCTGTAATTATCCATTCTTCTGTCTGAGGGTCTGGATTTGTTCTATAACGATATGAACCATTTTCAGGAACATGCTGCAGACCAGCATACGCATGCCGGAAACTTCCGTTTTCTGTCTTTCCGGCATCCATCGCTTCCTGCTGATAATCATTATCACAAGAATATTCACATTCCGCCCAGACAAATTCTTTAGGGAAAAGTTCTTTCTGACCATTCAAAGGATTTACCTTCTCAAACTGACGTGCAATAGGAACTTCTCCAAGATGCCAGCCGGGTCTATATGCAAGGGTTCCCTTACTGCAGTGTGTACCTACTCCACCTTTTTCAATCTGTGGGCGGCCAGTTTTTGTAGTTCCTGCTACCGGGCCAGCTGAAGCATCAAGCCAGACTCCCATAGGTGTGTCAGAACCGCCAGGATTTTTTACCATAGGCGGATATAGTTTTCCGTCCTTGAGATAAAAGACTTTGTATGCAACAGCTGTTTTATTGGGAATCTGTTCTGAAAGTTTTACACCTTCAGAAGATAAGCTTTCATCAATAGGTTCAACAGATTTTTCAATTATTTTTTCATTAGAAATATCTTTTGTTTCAAAAAGTTCTGAGACAGAAACAATATTTTCTTCTGCAAAACCATTGAAAAAAACTTCATTTATTTTTTCGATTTCTTCTTTGTTGTAAAGGTTTGTACCATCCAGATCATCAAGAGAAATATCATATTCCTTTGTTTCAACGTTATAGAACATACCGTCTTTATTGCGAATCTGATATAAAGGTTCTTCAAACTCAATGGCAAGCCCCAGAACACGGGCCTGGTCAAACTCCATCTTTGCACCTTTTGAACTTCTCCAGTTTGACATCAGATAAATAGTGTCGCAGAAAGAAAGTGCAAGTAAATCAAGCTGCATAAACTGACCATGAGTAAACATGTCTGGATGTACAGCAGGATTAAAAACCATATCTCCGTCAGAAGAAAGCTTTTGTGCATACTTAGCAAAGCGTTCTGCAAAACCATCATCGCCGGTAATCTTACCGGACAGATAAATTTTTCTTGCCATAATACAAAATCCTATAAGATATAAATAATAAAAAGACACTTTCAATATGTAAAAGTATCTGACAGAATATTCTGTCCGGGCAATGCCCCAAAAAAAACAGTTTTTAAATCTATATTTTTAAGTTATCGTGTTACAAATTCAGATGATTCAAGGCGTTCAATATGACGGTTTTCAAGTTTAAGGTATTTATGAGGGTCATAAACAATTACCCTCTCTCCTTTTTCATCGCTGTAAAGGGAGCCTAGGATGCCAAACATATTGAGGTAAGCGCATGCTTTCTCAATGTCTTTTTGCACCGTATGTTCGATAATAAGGTTCATAAGAGAAAGCCCTGAATCAAGGTCAGATAATAAGGCTTTTTTTCTGTCGTAAAAGATTTTCATTTCATCATTATAGACAGAAAGCTGCTTGTCAGGTTCAATGTCTGCAATATAATTCTTAACGTTCGCATCCATTTTCTGTGCTTCCGTTCTGAAAAGGTATGCAATAGCAGCATTCGACATAATACTGTCACGAACCGTTACAGACTGTTCTGAAAGAGGCTTATCCATGACAAGAAGATAATCTTTATGAGGAATAAGAATATCAAACCAGATGTTCTTGGAATAAATACTTACAGAGCGTTTTGTTTCTGATTTTTCAATTTCTTCGTCATAGGAAACAAGGATTCCGGCACCTTCATTATTTATTTCCTTAACGATGTATTTGTTTGCGGCAATGAATGCCTTATCCATTCTGATGTTTTCATCCATAGCTTAAAGTCCCCTTGTTTCGTTTCTTGAAGAACGTGAGTGTTCCGGTATCCTCTGAATTACAGGCTGTTTTTTGATGTTCTGGTTTATGAAAAGTCTGTCACCGATAGAAGCTGCTTTTGGAGATTTAAAACCTTTGTTATGTGTAAGAACCGGCTTTGTATGGCTGTAGACTGGTTCAGTAGAATAACCTATATGAGTAAGGCGTTCAGTAAAACTAGACGCATGGAACAAAAGTTTTGCAAAGTTTTCTGCTCCAAGGTTTTCAAGAGCAGCCTTAAAATCTGCCTCACTGGCAGTGTTTTCAAGTTTGATGTCGCAGCCCATTTGCTGGGAAAAATATTTATGAAGTGTATAGAAAACTTTCTGTTCGGCTGGTTCGAGGGCAAGTAAGTTTTTGATTTCAGAAATTGTGTTCTTTGTCTTTTCCTTGATTTCCGGTGTTGAATAATTTTTAACAAAGTTTTCTTTACGGCATCTGCTTACTTCCTTTTCATCAGCTGAAAGCTCATTTTCTGTCATAGAGGCAATGAGCTCTCCTTTAAGAATTTCCTGACGTTTTGTTTTAGGGGTCATGTTCATTGCGTTAATGATAGACTTTTCAGTAAACTGATTTAAAAGGTAAGCCTGTTGAAAATCAAGAAGCGGAGTGTTGGCAGCAAGAAGGACAGGCGGTGCGGCAGAGTCTTTTAATACAAGCCCAAGGTCTGCACTGTCCGAAGCAAAGATCCACTTCTGTTCACTGTTACCGTTAAGTGAATCTGAAAGTTCAAGCTCACTTTCCTGAATGGAAGACAGAGAATGTCCGGAAATTACATTACGGTTTTTCTGCATTGGAGTTTTAGTAAACGGGAAGGTACCCTTCTGAATATTGGCTTCTGCAAGAAGCGCAATATTATTTACAAGATGTTTATCAAGATATTCTTTTGGTGAATATGTTTCCAAAACGGTGTCATTTTCCATTCATTACCTCCGGTAAAAACTATCGTTCAATTTCAGGCACTTTTTTTGTCTGTGATTTAGACAATTTTCTCTTGGATAAATCAAAGTAATTACAGACCATATAAACTTTTGAAAAAGTTTTTCCGTCTTTTTTCCAGTTGTCCTGTTTGAGATAACCAGCAGCACGGATTTTATCTCCCTTTTGAGGATTATTTTCAAGGAATCTTTTACAATTCTCGCCATACATTTCTATGTCAAAGTATGAAACCTCTTTTTCATTTTTTTCTTCCTTATTCTGGTAAAAACGGTTTACACCAATTGTAAAAGATGACTTTTTAAAACCGGCAAGAGGTTCAGAAAAAACAGGGTCAGCAACAAGATGTCCTTCAAGAATAAGTGAATTAACCTGATTCATAGCTTACCTCTCAATTTCGTATTCAGCAGCTGATTTATTCTTTTCCGGATTCTTATCAATGTTTTCCGCACGTCTAAGATAACCAACGTTTTTTCCCACTTTGCGGCCAAAATCAGATATTGCAATTGAATTACCATTTGTAAGAATTTCAGAAAGTTCTTTTTTAAGTATCGCAGATTCACCTTTCATCATGCGAAGAGGCATGCCTTCAAGTCCGGCAGAAATAATCTGAGCTACAATCTCAGCAGCATTTTCACCGTCACAGACCATTGCCTGGCCGTTGAAATCAGGTTTTTTAAGCTGTGGATATTCATGTTTATCTTCCATCGAATAGTTTTCACGATACTTGTTTTTTGCCCATTCCTGTTTTTCCTTGTAATAATCAAGATAGCGTTTTGTAAGATAAGATTTGAGAACTTCAGGTTTTTCAACCTGGCAGAGGTTATAGTAAGTTACAACTTTATAATCAATAACCTTAGATGCAGGATTACTTGGGTCTTCCCGGATAGACTGCATTGTTGGAATGCCGTTTGCCCTTTCACTTTCAATAATTTTTGTATTATAACCGTTTTTTTGTGCAGAAAAAATCATTGAATCAGTTACATATTCAGGTGTCGGTGCTCCAAGCTCGCTTTGCTTAATCTTTCCCAGGATAAAAAGAAGGTCTTTCATGGACGAAGGTCCTTTTGCTTTCAACAGAACAGGAATCGTTGTATCAACGATAAAAGATTCTTCAGATTCATCAGGCAAGAGCGGACAATGGCCGCTGTTTAATGAATCAAGAACTTCACGGCTGTATTTATTGTTTAACTGAGAAAAACGTTTCTGCTGGTCTTCCTGAAAAGCCAGCTGACGAGCTTTTTTTGAAGGAAATGCCCTGTCAACTTCCAAAATGGAAAAGCCGGGCATCCTTGTTCCACTTGCAGTTTCTAATGCCATAATATTAGCCTCTTATAATATTTGTTTACAGGCGGACTTATAATAAGTCCAGTACAACGTACATGTAAATTATCTGATATAAATATTAAAGTGTCAATATAAAAAAACTAACTAATAGACATTTTGTAAATAATGAATGTATAATTGATTATGACTATTTTTATTCCGAAGAAAGGAACTTCACTTTATAATATGTATGCTTCAACACAGGTTGATGATAAATATTATATAGAAGAAGCAGAAGGCTCAATGCTTTTTACACAGGGAGTTGCAGTAATATTCTATAAATACCCGGATTACAGAAGGGCTTATGTAGTTAGCCTTCATTCAGAAAAAAGTGTTGTAAACGGAACAAAACTCCCAGGCATTAAGGAAAGTGTTGATATACTCTACAGGGCTACAGGAAGAAAATTCGACCTTCTAAAAAGAATGGTACACAACATGGAAAAAAGGTACGGAAAAAAAATCTATATGATAAAAGATACTTTCTGGCTCCGCTCTACTTCTCTGATAGAAAAGTTCAACGGTAAGGAAAGCGCAGCTACAGCTGAAAATATCGAAAAGATGATCAGGCCTTACATAGAACAAAAGCTTTATATAAATAAAATAAAAGAAGCGGAGGCAGAATGAGGATTTATAAAGACATACTGGATGAACTTTCAATGAACTCTATGTACCTTATCTGGAAAGGACAGAATTTTTTCTGCACTCCACTTGATATTTCCGGAAATGTTTGGACTGTAGCAGTAGATGCGGATTTTACTGTAGAAGGTCTTTGTGAGCTTATAGTAAATTACAAGGATAAGCGCCTAGTATTTTCCTGCCACATAGGCACAGTAGAAACGGATGCAATAATTATTTCTTCATGTATACACCGGTGTATACTTTCAACATCAGTTTCCAAAGAAGATGAAATAGAGTTCATAAAAAAAGTAAGGGAAGTTGAAAGCCAACAGTATAAATGGAATAAGAGAAAAGAAGAGCGTTATGAAATAAAATTTGACATAGAAGCAATACAGTTTTCAAGTGCACAGCAACAGGTAATTCTGGCAGAAGAAACACTCCCGTGTTTTGTAGATAATATTTCTTTTGGAGGGGCTAAAATCATTACGTATGAAAGCCGTTATGAAGTTGGAAACCGGGTCGTGGTTAATTATACATTTGCAAACCCGATTGAAGTAATTCAAGTTCCATCATACATAAGACATATCATTTCCTTACCAAAAAAAGATGATTCAGAACGGCTCATTGCATTGTGTCTTGAATACGACCACGCTCCCCTTGCCTTCCAGAAACGTATGACAAGTTTTGTAGAAAGGCTGAATGCATCTAAAGAAAAAACGGAGAATGCAATATGATAGCAAGAATATTCAGAAGGACCTGGCGTATTATCGTTACGGTAATTATCGTATATATTCTTTTTTTAATCTTAAGAAACAGACAGCAAATAACAGACACGATATTCCGCAACATAAGACATTTTATAAGAGGAATTATTAATTCAATAAGAAATCTTATTCCGCATAAGATTAAAGATACGCTTCCCATAAATGTTCTTTCCGTTATAATTCAAAACTTGACACAAAGCATACTCTAATCTATCATTGATATATGAACAAATACCCCACACTCGAATACGATGAAAGCTCTGTAAAGGAGATGAAACCCGTAGAGTTTTCAGAAAACGATTCCTATAACCTGCGCTTCATTAAAATCCTGCGTAAAAAAAGACAGTATCGCTCCTTCTTCTCAAAAGCCTTCGGAGTAACCGGAGCTGAATTAGACAAACTTGCAATAAACAAGGCAATGACTTTCTTCTGCCTTGAAAAAGGAACACTCCTTACATGGCCGCAGCTATTTGCTTTAAGAAATATTCTACCTCCTGCCGGATGGTTTTATAAATATAATGAAAATCTTCCGGAGCTTTTAAAATATAATTCAAAATACAATGATTTTACTCCGGAATTATATTCAAAATTCTCACACGGACATATTAAACTTAAGGAACTTGTAAACACTCATACCTTTGCCGGAGTTTCTGAAATGAGCAAAATAAGTATCGCAAACTTAAAGAACATGTTCCGTCTGGTAAAAAGCAATGCAGGTTATGTTAAATTTCATACAATGCCTTCAATTCCAATAATAGAAAATCTAAAGCCATACATAGATGAACAATTGTGGTTCATAATGGAAGATGAAAAAATAAGGAAATAAAATACTTTCTGAAAAAAATGGAGAGGGTAAGATTCCATACGGATTCTCCCCTCTCCTTGTAAAAGAAAAATTACAAAGTTTTTTAAACCCTGCAATTTAAATATCGTAATAAAACTCATCATTGTTTACATAAAAATTATTGACTAATTATAATGCAGTTTCTGTCAACCAAAATGACAACCGTGATACTGTTAAAAGAAAACAGAACTGGAATAATGGACAATATAACAGAAATCTATATGGTAGTGATGACAGTATAAAACCTACTCCGAACACCGGCCTTATTTCGCTGAAAAAAGAAGATGTCGAGGGCACTTCGAAAATGCTCTTCCGACTCCGCCACTGTTTTGATTACTACAAAGATTTGTCAGATAGTTCTGGTTTTCGTCACACAGATGATAATTTACTAATTAATTACTTGCAGGGTGATGATAAATATTTCACCATTACCAAAGATATGTATTTAAACGTATCATGCGATGAGGGACAATTTACATTTAATTGTAAAAATAAAGAAGGAATTTCTTATTGGAAAGACCAAATATCTAGTGGTGGTAAACAGGTTAATTGGTATGATATTGGGTCAAACTGGTTTACTGGTAATAAGGATTATAGTTATGAATACCATTATATTTATCCAGTTTTTACAAGAAATCTTACTTTTAAAAATATGTACGAAGCTGGTTATAGAAGAACCAGATATCATGCATATGATTGGGTTATGCATTGTTCTACAAAACCAGTAACTGTAAAGGTAAAAGTTGGTAGTTGGATGACAGGCTATAGCTTTGAAGATACAACTTATTATGTTCTGGACCAGCTTTGGAAAGAAAAAGTAG
This sequence comes from uncultured Treponema sp., assembly GCA_946407195.1. Classification (GTDB taxonomy): domain Bacteria; phylum Spirochaetota; class Spirochaetia; order Treponematales; family Treponemataceae; genus Treponema_D. The sequence continues at coordinate 59,240 of CAMJNC010000002.1, forward strand.
ACTATGGATTAGTTGATACAACATACGGTACTAGTAATGATAATCAATCAAATCTTATTGGAATATTTTCTCGTTTAGGTTGGGTTCCTTCTGCGTTTCTTGACAAAAAGTATTATCCATTAGGGGTTTTGTTATGTTCAGATTCCAAAAAAATTGATATGTATAAAACTAATAATTCAAGATTTGAAACAGAGACTAAATATAACTGTACGAATAATTTAGTTACGCATTATGATCTAAGTGGTTATTATAATTATTATTCTACAATTCAATATAATACTCCTAATGAAGGCAAAGGGATTGTTGCTCAAACAAATGACGGAAATGTAGATACAAGTAAATATTATTCAGACCCAGATACTAATAATACTTATATATATGAAACATGGGAAACAACTCTTAAAAAAAGAAATGATAAAATAATTTATGATGAAGAAAACAATTACAGAACTTATGGGGCAAGTCCATATAATTATTATTTCTATGTTTCATATAAAGATGTACCACCTTATATAATTACTCGTAATGATATAATTAGTAATCATAATTATTATATGCAGGATTTTAAAAACTTGACAGTAGTTGATTATTCTTCAAATACTGATTTTTGGGGTAATGTAACAAGTTATGATATACATCATCATGGTAATGATAATTATGTTTTAGGTGGTTTGTTACACAAATATTGTTTTCCTACAATTTGTCCTTATAATGATGTTTATAATGGCTTTAATGAAATAGATATTGGTTCTATATTTATTAAATATAATATGATTAAACCTGGTTCTCAAAATGTTCCGGATTCAAAAACTATTCCAGTAAAGTTTACCGCCTATAAATGTGAGGCATATAAGAAAAAATAATTTTATCAGTTATCAGCTCCTGCATTCTTATGAATGCAGGAGTTTTTTATGCAATAATTTTATTGCTTATGTTGTGGAATAGTTTTATAATATAATTATAGAATATCTTTACGGGACGGATGCGTATGCGACTGCACCTGTATATAAAGATGACATTTTAAGGAAATGGAGTTGAAAAAGTTTCAAAAAACTAATTTTATTAAAACACTGGGAGCAGCAATGCTCTTCACATTTATCCTATCGGTATCTGGTTGTAGTCAGCCTTCTAATCCATCAAGCAATAATACACAGCAGCCGGATAATAATCAGTCTGAACCAGAAGTATCATTGGCAAGAATAGCAAATACACAGAAGCTTCTTGCATATCTTAAAAAATACAATTGGATTTCAGAAAATTTTTCTGTTACATATGGTAATAATGATACAGAATATGATTCAACTCAAGCAATGACATTTACAGTTAACCAGAATGATACTTTGACAATGTATAATCCCAATGGAACTGTTTATCGTACATTTGATATAAGTATAAATAACTTGAGTTCAAATCCAGATGAATATGAAAGTCCACAATTTAAATTACCAAATGAATCTGAAAAAGTTCTGGTTTTCGGGATTGCAGATTGCAATACTTTGGAAACAAGAGGTTATGATGATATTGTAATGTATATTACAAATGATAATACAATTCTTCCAAACAGGTATTATCAGAATTTCATGAAACAAACAAATAATAATAATTCTGGTTCCTCAGGAACCTCTATAGCTGAATCAGATATAAACGGAACATGGTTTCTGAACAAGGGAAACACCTCTCAGCAGAACATAACGTTCAACAACGGTAACATTACCGTAAATGCAAATACAGGAAGCGGAAACCAGAGGACTGCAACCTATACACTTAATAATGGTGTTATGAGTATAAGCTATAATTTTTCTGGACAGTCGCTTTCTGCGGACTATACTGTTACCCTAGAAAACAGCCAGCTAACGCTTACCGGAAAGAGCGGTGACTATACAGCGATTTCTGCAGGACTTTTCCAGAGTTCAAGCCTTACTTTTACAAGGTAGTTTTACTTTCTATAAGTTAATTATATACTCATCAGAAAAGACAGACGGTCTTTCGACCGCCTGTTTTTTTTTACCATATTTTATTTCTTTTTGTATGCTTCGCATTTATATGCAGAAAAATAAACTGGAATATTCTTGAAACATAGTTGTGGAACTGAAGCATTTCCTTTAATAGCTAATTTGTATTTTATATCTACATATCCAATATATATGTTATTATAATTATTATATACATAATTATATGGACAAATCACTGGTTCGCAATACTCGTGCATAAGTGTTGCATATATTGTTACGTAACAATCATCTTCATGCCCCCAACCCCAATAATTGTAATCATGTATATCCATATATGGTATATAATAATTTGCATTGTTTAATATTTGGGATTTAGTAACAGTATATGGTGTTACATCTTTGTATGTTACATATGCTTTAAAACCATCCAAATATGTCCTGTTGCTAAAATCTGAAGGAGATGGATATTTTAATCCCAATTTATGTTTGTTTTCAATATCATAAACTTTTACATTGTTGCCTTCTGTATAAAGTTCTGTTGCGTAGTTTTTCCTATTTTTATTCCGACCATCAATTGCTAATGCAACTATATTGTATGGATAATATTCTGTTTTATTTATATCAGTATTTCTATAGATATAATAATCAGAATTAGGATAATTACTAAAAAAATTATATGGATTAATATACCAAACTGGACTAACTATTCCTAAACCTTCATCTGAAAAGAAATATGGTACCTCATCATCGTCATACTTCCAGTATGCAATACTTTGATTATTGTACATTGTTGCACTTAATTCATGATATTTATATCCAGTTTTATATACAGGTATTTCACCTATTTTTTGATTTGAATAATAAATTGGTTCATAATGGTCTATCCATTTATCTTCACACATGAATGTCCAATACATATCCTTTGTAATACTGAAGTAAATATTATCTGTTTCAATATAATTTTTATAAGTTCTGTATGCTCCATTTAAAGTGGTTGCATTATAATCAACATCTTTGTAATAATCAAAACAGTGTTTCAGGCAAAAGATTTTTTTAGTTGTACCTTCAATATTCTCTTTCTTTATGGCAATAAGTCCAGTGTTCGGAGTAGGTTTTATACTGTCATCACTACCATATAGATTTCTGTTATATTGTCCATTATTCCAGATCTGTTTGGCTTTAACAGTATCACGGTTGTCATTTTGGTTGACAGAAACTGCATTATTGAATTCAGCAGCGACATTACCTTTTGGTGAATACACAATATCTGTAATTTCTCCGGCCGCATATTTATTGGTAATCTGTGCATAAATCAGGATTTCCTCACCGTCTGCGAGATAAATATTTCCGTTTTTATATTCAGAAAAAGCTCCAGCTATAGCATTCGGGTCTGGTTCAAAGGAAATGTTATAGTTCTCATAATAACCGCTGTAAGAAATTTTCTGTGATTTCTTCACTTCTTTGGTCAGGCCTTCTTTATTCAGCTGTGTCGTTATGTTTATACCAGTACTACCCTCTTTTACAACGGTTACATGGACTGTTGCCTGCATTACTTCCTTACCAACACTATTCGTAATTACCTGTTTTGAAACTGTTGTCTTTATTACATCAGTATTTTCAGAATCAACTTTAATATCCATTTCTTTCGGTGAGTATGTTACGAAGAAATCAAAACCTTTATCAAAGGTCTTATCATCACCTTTATCAACAAGGTTAATGCTTGGCAGGAATGAACCTCTTGTATCTGTAACTGTCATTTCACTGTAGTATTCAACATAAACATTAAGAGTAGGTATTGTATTACATTTGGTAGAAGTCATCATACCCTTAATTGTACCTGCTACTCCGCCAGAGTATTCTTTTACACCAGTTATATATATTTTTTTCTCGGTTTCATTAACTGTATAAGAAAAATATTGTTCAGGAGCACTGCCCCAGCTCTGCCCGTAACCGGTCATCTCGTCATACCACTGGAGCGTACAGTTTGCAGGTTCTGTATAATAAGATACGGCAGTCGTCTCTCCTGGCATTACATGCACGTTGCTTGTGGCAAGCTTTATAACAGCGTCCGAAAGAATGATTACCTGGCATTCAGCATAAGTACCATCAGGAAGACGGGCTGTAATTGTTGTCATCCCTTCTGATTTCGGAGTTACTGTACATGTAGGACCTGCTGTTTTAGGTACGCTTACAACATTAACGCCGCCGTTCTTTACTGCGGTCCATTCTATCTGTTTCTGTTCACCGTTCTTGCCGTTTACTACAGTTGCAGTAATCTTAAATGAACCATCGCTTTTATAAGCAGCCTCATAATATGTTGAAAGTTCAATGCGTTTTTCACCCTTCTTAGTTGTCTTAATCCAAAGCTGTGTTTCTGCTCCAGAAGAATGAGAAATGCGTACTACATATTCAACATCACCTTTAATACATGATAAAAGAGCATCTGTTCCCGTAAAAGTACCGTCAGCAGCTCCATTCTTGAAAATAAGTCCACCTTTTTCACCACTTATAACTTCCCATTTAAGGTTATATTTCTCTCCTTCAGAAACATTTCCCCCGGAAATTACGGCCGATAAAGTAAGGTCTTCACCTTCTTCCATATTATGAATAATGGAACTTCCAACCGAAATATCAGGAATACGGATGTCATCTTCTTCAATTGTAATTAAAGTCTGCGTCTGGGCCATCAGCTCGCCTTCTGTCGTAGTCATAGTCGCAGTAAGGTAAACATTTCCGGCATGACGTGGAGCAACGAAAGCGGTCTGCTTAGAACCGGCAGCATAAAGAATGTCCGTATCAGAAGATACATAATTTATATTGAAATCATTTTCCTGAGCCGGAACCTGCATAGGAATAAAGTAAATCTTTCCTGCTCTGAGGGTCATATTCTGCTGAGAGAACGCAAAATCCTGGAACTCACTTACAGAAAGGAGGATATCAATTGTCTGGGCACATTTCGGATGCTTTACATGGAGCTTTGTCGTGCCGCTCTGCCCTTTCGATGTAACGCTGCATTCACCGGCGATGGAATTAGTCATCACCAGTCCGTAGTCATCACACCACCAGATAAAATCAGCAGCATCAGTTGCACTTCCATTAACCAGCTCAGCAGTTACCTTAAAGAAAGAAGTTGAATCAGGCTTCATCCTTAAAATACTGTCAGAAACCCTAATATAGCAGTCATCAGATGAAGGCTGCTCAACGATTACAAGAATTTCTTTTGTATAACTTTGTGGATAACGTGTATTCTTTATGGAAATTCTGGTCATGCCCGTTTCAAGAGCTTTTACATAGCATGCAGAACCTGTCGGATTAATGAGGATAGATGTATTTGAAGAAGATGCCCATGAAAAGAACTGGTTATCGGCTGCTTCAGACGTACCGCCTTTTAGCTGTGCAGTGAGTGTAGTAGATTCACCCTTTTTGAGGGTTATGATATTCTTGTCCGTTTTAATGAACGGTTTCTGTTCGACTACCGCAGAAGATAAACAGATTACTGTAAATTCAAACGGGAAGATACAGTCATCATGTGTAACACGGATTTTCTGGGTACCAGGTTTATTACCGGAAATCATACAGGTCATGCCCGTCTGTGCAACAGGTTCAACAAAACCGTTATTTCCAACAGCCTGCCATGAAAATTTATAATTCATTGAAGCATCAGATGCAGAAAGGTTTTTAATACTTACAGAAACCGGTTCAAGTTCTCCTTCGATTACGGTAATTACATTTGTATCACTTGTAAGATACGGTATACCGGCTGTATCACCAGGTCTGTTAACGATTACCTGAATTTCCGAGTCATACTTACAGTCAGGATGATGTACATTAATAGTTGCCTTTCCTTCTTTTTTAGGAAGGATGAAAACAGCATTGCTTCCATTTACATAACTTGCCTCACAGATCGAATTGTCTGAAGATGTAAAGATAAAGTTTTTTTCATCGTTATTTGAAGGTGCCTGTGTAGTATGAATTATTTTTGCTGTAACAGATTCTTCTTTTTGTCCTGTTAAAAGCTGCACTACATTTTTTGATAATTCAATATAAGACTGGTCTTCATTCTTATATACATAAAGACTTCCAGTTCTGAGATTTATAGTTAAAGAATTAATACTGTATGGATTTGTTACAGTTATATAAGCTTCAGAATCTGATTTAAGAGGGAGTACAGATGCAGTATTGCCGGAATAAGAAAGAGAATATGCAGAAGAATCACTAAGTTCAAATTTAGTATAATTTTCTATGTCATTCATTCCGGCAATATTTACTGTAAATGTTTTTGCATCATCATTTATATTATCAAAGAAAACTGTTCTGGTAGATGAAAATAAATAAATGTCAGTATCTTCTGAAACAACTCTAGGGTCAGTTACTTTTAATACAAATTCAATACTTGGATATCCATTTATTGCTGCAGAAATTACAGAAACACCGGGAGCTTTTGCCTGAACACGACAGAAAGAATCTTCAGCTGTAATAATTTGTGCAACATCTTCACGGCTAGATTTCCAAATTACAGATGTGTTATCTATGTTTGAATAATTTACAGTATAATTTTCATATAAATTAATTTCCGTTTTTCTGTAAAGTTTTTCTGTAGTATAGAACATAGGGATTTCAGGGATAACTATGTCTTCATCTGAAGGACGTACAGTATAAACAGTAAATGAAATACCTTTATCACAGTATTTATGGTTTGCCATGACGTTGAAAGTAAAAGGTTCTGCATTTTCATCAGAAGGAGCATTAACAATACATGTTCCATCTGCAGCAGGTAAAATGCTGACAGAATCATTTCCGCCTGACATGTTCCACTGAATGTCTGAAACATCTCCTTCTCCGCTGAGCGTTACACCAAGAGTTGCCTGATTTCCGTTCATTACGACAACTAGAGGATTTGTAGAATAAGAAAGATAAGACTTCTTAGGGTCTTCAGGTTTTGGTGTCTTAACTTTTACATCAATTTTTGTAGAATAAAGAGCTTTTGGATGAGAGATTTCAATTGTTGCTGTACCTGGGCGGAGGCCTTTAATACGGCACCAGGCGTATTCATTATATGTTGCAATTGTAGAAGCAGAACGTGCAGAGCGAGAGGATTTTGAAACAGATTTACCGTTACCGTCAACCCAGGAAATTACAGGAGATGATGAACCGTCATCAGCTGTATTTACAATACTCCACAAAAGATTATTTATATCGCCACCACTGCAATCAGATAAAAGGATATCAACTTGCACTTCACCATTTTCAAGGAGAGAAACAAAACTCTGAGATGTAGTAATTGTAGTAGTTGCTTTTGAGCTTTCAGATACAAGGTCACGTACAACAATAACAGCACTTCGTTCATTCATACCTGGATATCTTACTGTAACTCGGAAAGAACCAGTATGTTCACCTTTGAAATCAATTCTATCTCCTGTATTTAATCCATTGCCATTATAAATAGTCCAGGAAGAATATAAGGATGCATCAGAAGAAAAATCCCATTCAAATAATGACGGGTCATAAGCTTCATCTGTATCTGCAATAAAAGCCTTGAGTTCACCGCCGTTATTGCCGCTTACAGTTACTATAGGCTGAGTTAATTCAATATAAGAACCGTCAGTTTTTTCCAGTACACGGACAAGAATATCAAGAGGATATTTAGACTGTTCGTGAGTAGCACGAAGAATACAGTCACCGGCTTTAGAAGCGGAAAGCTGACAAAGATTACCAGCAGTTTCAACGATGTTTACAGGACATAAAGCTGTACCTGCAATATCCTTTCCGTCAGAATCTACAAGACTAAAGCGGAATTTTTCATTCTGAGGATTAACGCTGTTCATAAGTTTTACAGAAACAGCTGATTCAGTTTTATTAGAATTATTAAGGTCAATAGTTACTATGTTATTTGAGGTTGTAATATAAGGTTCGTTATATTCACCGCCGGAAACGTCAAGAAGAACAGAATAAGCGTAAGTTGCCTTCGGATGCCGTAAGGTAAGCTTTGCGGTACCGTTGGCAAGACCCGTAATCCAGCAGTAGTTTCCTTCTGTAGAAATAGAAGCAACGTCAGTGCGGTCTAAAGACCAGTTAAAACCGGAAATATCAGAAGCAGTCCCACCAAAAAGAGCCGCACTAATTCTTACTCTTTCTTTTGGGGAGAGAGAAACATAATCACGTGACGCATAAACATATGGATTAGTAATAACAGGTTTATAAGAATCACCGGAAACAGTAACAAGACAGGAAGCGTAAGCACCGTTATTGTTATATGTAGCCCTGATTTCAGTCTGACCAGCAGAAAGACCGGTAAGAACTACTCCGTAATTATCTGTAACAGCTCTCACGACTTTTTCATCATAAGTCCAAGTAAGACCAGCTCCGCTCTGGTTTCCAGATACAGTCAGGCTCAGTGTATCCATCGAACCTGTGAGCATACTTAGATTATCTTTATCAAAAGAAAGTGTAGTATCATCACTGGGTTCTTCATCAAAAGACTCAAAAAAGTGACAGGAAATCAAAGCAGAGCAAAGAATCATAAAAAGCACATAAATAAAACCTGTTTTTCTCATATATTTACCTCTCAATATTTATAATATTTTCCTAATTACAGTTACGAACAAAAACATAGACCGGAACATAAAAATGCTTCAGGTCTCCGACCAGATTGGTATAGGCAAAATCAATACTTCCAACATAACTCATTTCCTTAACTGTGTTGTTATCTTTTTCAAGTGAAGAAAGGACGGTCCAGCTGCGTGATTCTGAATTAGATGTAATATACAAACCATGAGAAACGTCATAAGAAAAATTATGGATTATCTTCTGGGTAAAGGCTGTATTTGTAATGGTTCTGGTATTATCTACCCTTACAAAATCTTTCTGTTTATAAGGTCCGCCTATAGTATTATTTGAATATTTGATATATGAATTATAATTTCTGCCAGAAGATTTATTATCTAAGAGTCCTTTTTCTGCATCTTCAGAAGCCGAAAAATTCATAAAAGAATATGGTTCTTTAACAGTTGCGGTTACAGAAACCGTTTCGCCATCTCCAAGTTCAAGCATGTTAGAGTCAGTTTTATATACAGATTTACCTGTTTTTGGAGAATAATCGACATCAAATGTATGTTCAACATAATACCAGGAAAGGATAATGTTCGTATTACCGGCCGGAGTTGTTACGGTTTCACTTCCGTTCTGAACTATGTTAACAGCCTGGATAAATGCATTTCCGTAGAATTCATTGTCAGGATTAAACCAGAACTCACCTTCAGCGGTTTCAGTAACAGGATTAATCGACTGATGAAGCGTGTCGTCAATTTCATAAACTACCTGCTTATTCTGGGTATCTGTCCTTACAGGTGTAAGCTGTTTAGTGCTGCCATCCTTAGACTTAATAGACATTTTTGGAAAATTAGATGTATTAGATACATATTCTGATGTAATAGCAATCTGAAGCTTACAGCATGAAGGTGTTACCGAATACTTAACGCTGTCTGTTTTTTTTGCTGGACATACTACCTGAGGTTTATTAATAACGGCGGTTTTATCTACAACAAATGAGTAATTATAATTATTGGTAAGTGCTATAGCCTTTGTAACATGACTTACTGTTGTAAGGGAGAACTCCGCCGGTGCACGGCTCTCATGTTCCTTACCCGTTATTTTTACGGTTCCCACATCTTCAGGATAACCGTTCCAGCCGTAACCTTCATCACTGTAAGAAATACTTTCATTATCAGAAATATAGTGACCGGCTGTACCAGAAACTATTGGGTCTTTCTTCGGAACGCTTCTGTAATGAAGATATTTTGACTTCAAAGGATAAACGTTCATTGTTTCTACAACTACCTCGCCTTCTCCTGTACGTTTACCTGTTTCTTCATCCTTATAAACAAAGAATTCAAGACGAGGCGGTTCTTCTACAATTACATTAAGTGTAGCAGTAGAACCGTTGCTTAAAGTACCGGTAATTGTAGCATTACCCGGCTTTTTTGGAGTAATAATACATTTTGGAGAACGGATAAGAACATCAAGAACACCTTCTTCGCTCTGGCTGATATTCCAGGTAATTTCTCCGCCGTCATCATTTGAAACAACAGCAGACACAGTTGTTGCATCTTCACCAACTAAAAGCTTTCTTGTATTTGTATAATTAAAGGCAATTGTTGGTTCAGAGGTTCCACGTACATTAATAAAGATACGGACCGGAGAAATTACATGACTATTATCCGGATCATGTCTTACAGTAACGAAAGCTTTGCCCGGATTAAGTGCTTCAATCTGAACCTCTTTTCCAGTTTTTACGGAAGTTGCAAACTTAATTATGTTCTGATACTGAGGTTCAATTTCCCATTTAAGACCTGCAGAAGAAGTGTCTATAAGATTTGAACCATAAAGAGCTGCAACGATTTTTTTCTTTTCGCCTACAGAAAAATCTTCGATTGTTGAACCATTTACACCAATATAAGGTTTTGTTTCATTACGTTTTACGTTTGCCACAAGTATCTCAGAGGTTCCCTGTACGGCACCGCCTTTTGTTACAAGCCTTGCGGTTATTGTAGCAGAACCTTCTTTTGAACCAGGCTGTAAAGCACAAACTGTTGTATTTCCCCATGCGGTACAAACCTCCGGGTCAGAAGAACTAAATGAAACTTCACAGTTCATGTTTATCGCTGGAACTTCCATAGGAATAAATACGGAAGACCCTCCGGTTTCAACCTGGGCTGTTTTTTCAGAGAATGTAAATTCATTATACTGGCTTATATAAAGGACAATATCTTTTGTATTTGCCGCTTTCGGATGAGACACATGAATGTTTACAGACCCAGACGCTATCGGTTTAATCGTACAGCAGTTCTGTGCATAATTCATGGAAATTATCTTGTAATCATCGGCCCACCACTTGAAGTCATATATATCCTTATCTGAACCGCCGACAAGAGTTGCCGTAATTTCCTTTGCTTCGTCAGAAGGTGCCATCTTAATGATTGATTCAGGAACTGTAATATAACAGTCAGTTTTCTTCTCTTCTTCACAGATAACGAGGATTCTTCTTGACACAGCAGCCTTAGGATGCTGAACAACTACACGAGTAACACCGGCCTTCACGGCTTTGATTTTTGCAGAACTGTTGGAACCATAAACCTGTGCAACAGAAGGGTCTTCAGAAGACCAGCTGAAGCCGGTGTTGTCGTAATCAGTTCCGCCTACAAGTTCGGCTGCAATATCAACAGAATTTCCGCCCACAGGAACCGTTATGATATTCTGACATGAAATATAAGGGTCCTGGGCAACGGCGAGCGGATCAACTACATTTACGATAATTTCAAGAGGAAAATCACATTCAGAACTCTGTACGATAACACGTGAAGTTCCAAGCTCTTTTCCAAGAATTACTGCTGTAGAACCAGAGCCGGTTACATCAATTTTTGTGGAATCTGTAGGGCTCCAGGTATAACCACTTAAAACAGGATTAGCACTGTTTATAACAGATACTGAAACAGTTTTATTCTGTCCCTGCCCTACATTAACTACATTGTCCTTAGTTGTCAGATATTTGAAACCCTTAAGTTCTTCCTCGGAGTTCGCAACATTTACAAGAATCTCTTTTGTAACTTCTCCTGCAACAGAATTAGAAACGGTAATTATAGACTGGCCGGGATTTTTTGCTGTAATCGTACAAACACCGTCAATAGAACCCATGATTTCAATGTTTGAAAAGCCCTGTGTTACGTTCCAGCCAAACCGTCCTGTTTCAGAAGAATTTTCTACGGCACAGCCGATTGTAACAGTTTCTCCGTTTACCATGTTTACTACATCAACGCCGTTTTCACAAACGATGTAAGGAATGTAACCGTCTGTCCATTCAAGAACTGAACCGCATTTTACATTTATTTTAATGGAGTTTTTTGACTGAGGATGTGAAACGGTAACTTCAGATTTTCCTTTCTTATAGGCAGTAATAGAAGCCATATCCGTTCCGCTGTCATTGAGCATGAATGCATCATTATCACCGTTTATGGTTTTAAGCTCCCATTTATAATTAGCAGGTTCCGTAATGTTTACGCCTGTAACAGAAAGATATTCGGTTTTTGGGTTCATGTTGCCGGAATTATCTTCTTCAGGTTCGATAACAACTGTATTCTTGCTGGTAGTAAGATAACGAGGCTCTTCGTTTACCATAACGCTCTCCCCGACAGGAACAACAGTTACGTCAATTACGATATCAAGGCAGCCTGTAATGGATGCAGTTACTTTAGCACGTCCTTCAGAAACTCCTTCAAGGATTCCTGTTGAATTATTAGGGCTTCCCATTTTGCCGCTTACGGTTACTACAGAAGAATCAGAAGAAGTCCATGTAATGTTATCGGTAGATTCAAAGCCTGTCGTACTTACTTCAATCTCCTGTTTATTTTCTTCCAGATTTCTGTCAGCAGAAAGACGAGCATAAGAAACATTAGTCCACATTGCTTTCATGCTATCTACTTCTGCCTGAGTATCAGCCGACAGAACAAGAATCTTCTTAACGGCAAGTGCTTTTTCATGTGATACAGTTACATAAGCCTGGTTTTTACCCGAAGAAGCTTTTGCACTGATTACAGTACTTACTCCTTCCGCAGGAGAAACCGTAATGTTTCCGTTAACATCATCGCTCGAATATTTAAGATTCTGCTTGATATAGTCTTCCAGCTCCGTTTCACTTTGTTTAAGAGAAGGAGTAATTTCCTTTGAATTACCATTTACAAGTCTGATAATGCTTTCATTAGAATTAATAAGGACAGGAGGCTCTGTAAGTGCATATTCTGAAAGAACCTTTACACGAATTGCAGTTTCATAAAGACAGCGAGGATGTGTTACATAAATAGAAGTTTCTCCTGCTTTCAAAGGAGTTATGGTTATTTTACCAGAACATTCTTTTCCGCTTTGAGCGGCCATTACAGAACGTGAAGGTCTGAAAGGATTAACTTCATCATCTCCTACCCATCCGGTAACAGCTCCAACATCTACTATGCCGTTACTTTTTCCCTTAGGAATATACCAGTTGAAGTTTTCTTCCTTGAGAGATGATACATTATCAACACCTTCTTCTCCGCCAATTAAACGAACGTTAATTACTGTAGGTGCAGCCCCTACTTTTGTCTGAACATAATTTTGTTCTGTAGTAATATACATGGAAGAATCAACGGCTGAACCAATTTGTTCCTGAAGGATTATAAGAAGGGTTCGTTTAAGTTCAGAAAGTTCATGACCAACTTTAATAGTAATCTTGCCGTTTTTCTTACCACGGACAGAAATTACATTTCCGGAGGTATGGATTTCTGCAAGCTTGTCATAACCAGAAGAAATCTCATATGTAAATCTATCAAGGTTCGGAACACCGTCATAATTCTCAACAGTACATACAACCTGATACGTACTGTCAGATCCGTTGATTACAAGTGTAGTCTGAGAAAGTCCAATATATACATTTTTTACAATTGTAGTAACACGAACAACAATATAAAGAGGATATTCAGACTGAGGGTGAGTAACTTTAATTCTTGCAATACCGTTGGTCTTACCAGTAATTTGACATTGATTCTGAGATGAAGATATATCAACAATATCTGCACTAGAACTGTCTGCAAGTTCGAATTTAAAATCATTTATATAACTTGATGTATAAGGATTTTTAAGGTCAACAGTAACTGTTCTTCTTTCAGATTCGTTACGGTCGATAGTCATTACATTTTGCGCTGTAGTAATATAAGGAATTGTAAGCTTGTCTGTAAATACATAAACAATGAAAGTGTATTCATATTTTGCCTTAGGATGTCTTGCAGTAATTGTAGTTGAACCTGGATTATGAGATTTTACGATACAGTTATTTCTTCCAGGAATTATTTCCGCAACAGAAGTATTTTTAACTTCCCATATAAAATCTTCCATATCTTCAACAGAACCTCCGTAAAGGGAAGCTGCGAGAGTATATGTCTTGTCCGGAAGCATTTCTATAACGGCATCATTTGAATAAATATAAGGGTCTGTTTCAGCCTCTTCGCCGTTTGTTAAAACGGTAACAAGGCATGTAGTAACAATACCGTTACACTTTGCCTTAATCCACGTATTACCAGCCTTTTTTCCAGTAATCATTGCTCCGTAATTGTCAGAAGAAATTTCTATAATATCATTACCGTCTTCATCTTTTCCGGTTTCCCAGGAAACATATACACGGTTCTGATATTCAGATGGATTAAGATTTACCTTTATGTTGGCTTTTTCTCCTTTATAAACAGTAATAGCCGTACTTGTAAAAGATACTGACGTAATCAAAGAATCATAATCTGTCTCTTCGTTATCAATTGAAGATTCAAAAAAATGACAACCGTTAAATACAAATACTGCTGAACATATCAGCAGTAAAACTGTAATGCGAGATAATAAATGCTTTTTAAATCCTTTCATATTAATATAACTCCCTAGGCAGCTTGCCTTTCTGATATGGTTGAGTAACCTCCGGCTTCTTGTATTCAGGAAGCGTAAGGTTCTGGTTTACTACTACATTAATCTGTGTTCCAGCTTTAATAACGATAGTCGGCTGAACGTCCATTGCACGGTCTATGAGCTTTTCTCCAAGCTTGTTAACCATTTCCTGTGAGTTTGCTGCAATATTCTTAACATACTGATTGTTAGATTCAGCCTGTGTTGCCTGGAACTCTCCGTTAATAATTGAGAAAGTAGACATAAGGGCAATGGCCTTAAGATATGCCATAGGATGGTCGTTTACAAAACCTTTAAGACCGGCAGCTCCCTTTGTGTCAGTTCCGTTCATGGCACCGAGGTTTACCTGATAGCCGTCTGGTCTTATAAGTGTATGCCAGATAACCTGAGCACGGCTTTGTGCGTAAGAAATAGAAGAATTGTAATTTCCGATTAAAACAGAGTTCTGAGGGATTAAAAGATATCGTCCATCCTGTGAAGAATAAACGTTCTTTGATACTCGTCCTGTAACTTCTCCAGGAAGGTCTGTATTTATTTCAGAAGTAAGGATTACGTCAAAAATAGTTCCCTGCCAGATTGTGTTCAGACCAAGCCACATGCCGTTACCGCCGGTTCCCCTTCCGTTATTATAAAAGCCCTGCTTTCCAGCCTGGTCGTTTTGTGTAGTATAATTTGAGGTGTTCATTGCAGAAAGGAGTTTTTCAGTATACTGAGTCGGATCAGTATTACGCAGGCTCGAAGTTCCAGTTACACGTGAGTTCGATGCAGCTTCTGCAGAGTTCTTTTCTTTTTGTAAGTTATAGTCCGTAGCGTAATTGTCCTGGGTTGAAGTAAGACCTTTAATTCCGGCAATGGTCTTACCCTGAAGACGGTCATTACGTGTATCTGGAATCTCAACGGTATAGCCGGTTCCGCTTCCCACATACTGAGTTCCCTGCTGGTTATATGCTTCCTGATAAGCAGCTTGTCTTGGGTCTGTAGAAGAGTTTTCAGAATATTTTGAGTTTACTCCTACGTCATTAGACTCAGGACGAGGAACATCAATGGGGTCATCCGCATAAGATGAGTTTTTAGCAGCTCCCTCATAATTAGTGTACTGAGCCTTGCTTGCAGTAGGTTTATTCTTTGTCTCTTTTTTTGCTATAGTCCAGCTTTCAGGCTTAAGAATCATAAAAAGACCAAGTGCCATAATTACACCAAAAGCAGTATATATAATACGCTTCTTATTGAGCTGCATAACACCGCTTTTCTTTTTCTTTTTTGTTCCGCAGGCCTCTTCAAAAGACATGAAATCTTTATTTTCTTCATCCTTGTCTTCTGTGTTCATATCTATCTGGCCGTCTACAGAAAGTTCGTCTCCTGAAAAGTCCGGATCATTTTCTATAACGTCTATGTCACCAACATCATCACTTTCTGTAGAAAACTCACTACTGTCTGAAACAACAGTCGCATCATCCTGATAGCTTTCATCAATCTCTGCAATGTCTACAGACGGAATCATCATAGAGCTTTCTTCTTCAGACTCAGCAGCAGCTGAATCAGAAACTTGATTTTCTGCTTCAGATTCAACAGAAGGTTTTATATCTTCTTCAGGAAGTTCTTCAAAAGCATTCTGTTCGTCTCTTCCGGATTCTTCTACGCTTTCCTCTTCGGACATATCTTCTACTTCCAGTTCAATGCCCGACATCATATCCTCTGAATCACTTTCGTACTCAATATCTTCAGAAGTAATCTTTCCTTCATCAGTTTTGTCAAAGGTATCAAAAAGAGAACTTACACTATTTTCATTTTCGTCTTTATCTTCTGTCATAAAAGTTCTCCTTATACACGATGAAATATAAAGTCAAAAATCCATGTAATGAAAAAATAAGAACTGCTCATAGCAAGAGTAAGATAGAAAATAAGTGCATAGCGCATGTTCTTACGAAACCATATAAGAAACCAAACTGTAGATAGTACAAGACAGATTCCACCACCTATCAAAAGGTTCCACCAGCAGGCAATAAAAGAAATAGGAAGAAAAACAGCAGCTAGAACTTTCATCTTTCTGTATACTACATATTCTTCGGGAGTAAGACGGTCTACAGTATCTTGGGCATCTTCTTTCATCTTACGTACAGTTTCCGCCTCAAGCCGGTCCCACTCTTCCTGTTCATTTTGAGAATAAACGGGACGTGAAAAATTAAAGATTCTGAAAAGCTTCATCACTGTCCCTCCCCGTTACCCTGCGGCTGGACGATGATGATGTTGTCTCCGCCATTTGCGGCAGGTTCAGAGTTTTCAACTGCCTTCTGCTTTACAATTGGCATATGGATTCCCTGATAAGCCTGTGAAACTTTTTCATCATCTGCGGCCTTGTTAGAAACGTCCTTAACTTTAGGTTCAACGTAATTTTTCTTTTTTATAGTAACTTTCTGTTTGCCGATTCTTAGAGTCACCTTTTCAATAAGCTCGTTTATTACAATAAGATTACCGTCAACCCAGTAGTTGATTCTTTCATTTCTGTGATTCATCAAAACAGGGCTTGTCATATGAAGAACAGTTTCATTCATGGTGATGTAGGTTTTCTCTCCGTCATCATATACACGGTAAGGAAGCCAGTAAGGCTTTTTGAAAACGCTGTAAGTCATTTTATAATCAAAGGAAAGATAACGTGGATCAACTTTAAGTTTTTCAGAAGTCATTTTATTGATTCCGTTAGTATCGCTTCCAGCAATACGGAACGGCATTGAGTTCGGATATTCAAACTTAACCTGCGTCATATAGCAGTCTTTGAAACTTTTCAAAAGAAGATGATAAATTCTCTTGTCCGTAATAATGATAAAGGAAGTTGTAAGACCTGAGTATGCAGGCTTTAAGAAAAAGTGCTGAGTGTCCTGACCGTTTACACGGGAAACACCGGCACCGATTTCCCATACTTTTTCCTCTGACAAAAAAGGCATTTCAACAACCTGTTCACCAGGCTCAAGCTGCAAGTCTGTAGTTCGGTAAGGCTGTGTATAGATTTCATAGGTAAAATCTTCATCAAAGTCATAGTACATTGTTCCGTGTACAAATTTTTCTGGAACCTGAATTGCACTTTCAGTAGATTTTTTTGCTGCATCCTTGCCAGTAACTTTTTTTTCAGGTTCTTCAACAGGATAGTAAACCGGACGGTCTACATAAACGATAGTTTTCGGAATATCCACTTCCTTAACATCTTCTTCAATTGCAAGCATACGAAGCTCATCAAGATTTGCTGCCTCCTGAACATCTATGTTTTTATAACCGTCTTTTTCAGGATTACTTGCAGTACCCATCCTGTCAAAATCAGCTGTTTTACAGGAAACCAGAAACAATGTAATAAATGATGTAAACAAGAATACTTTCTTCATATATAAACTCCTATGCGGCTTTAATGTCAAAGTTTGTAATATAAATACCAAGCGGATT
>CAMJNC010000003.1 GCA_946407195.1 uncultured Treponema sp.
CAAGAAATTCAGTTTACGAATACGAGAATCTCGAAGGCTTTATGCAGGAAGCTTCTTTGTATGATGATGTTGTAGAATGGGCAAGCCGTAATTCTGCCTGGAAGAGCTTTAATATTCTTGCTTCTTATTCTACTGAATCTGGCTATACAAACTTTTCACAGGCTCTGCTTAGAGTAATTGCCAGATACACACCTGAAGTTTACTGGCAGAGAGATGCTGTACTTCAACTGGAAAATATGACTTATTAGGAAGTTAGTAGTGGAGTCCTAACCCAATACTGATTTCCTTGTTATGCAATAAACCTTTTATAGCGTTATTTTCTGCAATTGCACCCTTAAGATCAAATCCAATACTTCCGCGAATTGTAAAGCTTGACCATTTTTTAGGATATACAAGTACTTCCATACCGGCACATAATGCTGAATCTGTTTTTAATGGTAATGCTCTGTTTTTGAAAATTGCAATATCCATAAAAGGGGAGAATTGCATATCAAAGTTAATTATATCATGCTTAAAATGAGTGTTGATAATATTAACAGGGAAGTCAAAGTTCATAACAATTGCAGTAGAGGTTGTATCTGAATCAAGGTTTCCAAAAAATGAATCGTCTGGTATACCACGTAATCTGCTTCCAATTTTTTCACCATAACCTGAATAATCGTGATCATAATACTGTCCAGGTATATCAAAATATGTAAATACATAAATATCAGTTGCAATACCAACCTGGTCTAAATAATCACGGTCTTCCAGCTTAATAGAAGTAAAGCCTTGTGCTTCAAAGGAAATAGAAGGACTCCAGTCTTTTCGCTGGAAATTATATGTATATGAATTACTTAAAGAAAGTGAATAACCTTTACGGAAATTATTATGCCAGTTAATTTTTGAATTTGAAAGTGAATGACTTAAAGTGATTGTTGGACTGGTAAGGTCTTTGTTTTCAATATTTATTCCATCCTTATCCCAGATATAATTAAAATCCACTGAAGGAGTATAGGTAAGATAAGAAAAGTTTTTAAATTCATATAACTTTAATGGAGTTGAGAATTTAACTTCTTCCTTGAAATATCTTGCTTCATCATATTTATCATATTCAAAATTATTAATGTAATACTGATAGCCTTCAAGAACTAAAGATATGTGATCAAATGGAAGTACAAATTTTACACCTGTCTTTAAATCCCATTCAGGATATTTATGACTTGAATTATAATTAATAGAATAATCATTAATCCAGGTTATATCAAATGGACCTGCAGAGAAGGGATAGTCATAGGAAATACTAAATCCAGGTTTGAAAATTAAGTCACTATCTTCTTTTTTCATTTCCAAATTCAACTCAGCAGAAAGCGGATTCATTGTTCCAAGAAAGTTTGAATCCTTTGCCTTAAGTTTTAAAATAATCTCTGTCTCTTCTTTATCTGTTTTGAATTTTGGATATGGAACCAATAGAAAATGATTAGAATCTACAACAGAAATATTTAATTTTACTTTTGTTAAAGGTCTTGAAGGTGTTTCTGTAGTTTGAGTTTCTTCAATGACTTCATAATCAACATTGATTTCTTCGAATAAACGGGAATTTGTTAGTTCCTGCTTGTAATTTGAAATATAGGAATTAAATTCCGCTTTTGTAAAAATTGTTTTTTTATCAATAGGATAATTAAGCAATATTGCATAAGGCTTTGTTGTTGCAAGTTTAAATTTTCCAGATGTGTTGATTTCGTAATCGTCTATTTTATAGTTTTGTGCATTTGCACAGAAGAATAACACAAAGAAAGCAGAGAATAAAACTAGAACTTTTTTCATTTAGTATGCACCTTTTCCTTTAAGAACAACCCAGACAGTTTTTATAAGAATCCAGATATCGAGCCAGATAGACCAGTTCTGAATATAGTAGGTGTCGAAGGAGATTCGCTCTTCGTAACCTGTATCAGAACGTCCGGAAACCTGCCACATACCGGTAAGTCCTGGAGAAACAGAAAGAACATAGTCTTTATATTCCCCATATTTTACAAGCTCCGGTTCTGTAACAGGTCTTGGTCCAACAAGACTCATTTGTCCAATAAAGATATTTATAAGCTGTGGGAGTTCATCTAAGCTGGTTTTACGAAGGAATTTGCCGAATTTTGTTACACGAGGGTCATCAAGGAACTTTCTGTCCTTTTCCCATTCGGCACGGCGTACAGGATCTGTTGCGAGAATGTGTTCAAGTATTTCCTGAGAGTTAATACACATTGAACGGAATTTCCAGCATTTAATTTCTTTACCGTTTTTACCAACACGTTTATGACCATAGAATACAGGTCCCTTAGAAGTAATCTTAGTAAGGAACCCGAGGATAATCATGATTGGAAATACAATAGGGAAGGCAAGAATAATAGCAATAATATCAATACATCTTTTAATAAAGAGGTTTCGTTTAAAGGTGAGGTTATGGATTGAAGAAAATCCGATAATACCACCAATGTCTTTAAGCTGCTGTGTATTTGTAAAGAAAGTCTGATTTTTTGAAACAGTAGTTGTATATCTGTAAGAGGACATAACATAAGACATATCTCCTCTGTAGTCACAGATAATTGCCTGTTTAATATTATGTGCTTTTATCTGCTGATGAATATCATCTGAAGGAGGATATACCGGGATTCCATTATAATCAGAAGTTTCTTTTGCACTTGAATCAATAATCAGGGCAGGATGATATCCCAGATATTTAAGCTTAAATAATTTATCAATAATAAACTGGCCACTTGTTTTATCTGTATAAATTACAACAGGAACTCCCCACCATTTGAACTTACAGAAATAATGCTTTGCTACCTCACGTATTGCAGGAAGTGCAACTGTACAGATAGGAAGAGCGATTGTAAATGCAAGCGAAATTGCTCGACCAGAACTGTCTTCGATAATGTGTTCAAGGAAGGTATATTCATTAATGTTTGCAAGGTAAACAGTAAGAATAATTGCAAGAAAACTGAAGAAGGTACAGCCAAAATAATGCTTGATATCTTCAGTAGGAGAATTCATTATTCCAGGATAAAGACCATTTGCTGAAAAAAGAATAAGAATAAAAGGTATATAAACTGAATAATTAATGAAGGATTTAAAGTTGATATTAGAAGTATCAAATAGATTTACAATAAAGAAACCTGCTCCTATACATAAAAACAGTACAAGTGCATCCACTAAGAAAAGTGAAAAACCTGAAGCAAACGAACTGGTGTGTGGATAATGCTTTTTGAAATATTCATTAATATTCATAATTAATCTATTATAACATAGATTTTTTTTCTTGTAAAATAGAGTTAATTCCCTTAATGAATTCTTCTTCTGAGAACTGCTGAACATGGTCTTTATAAGGCTTTCTGTTGCTGAAAGCAGCCTCATTCTGTTCAAAATCATCTATACATTTAATAAGTGAATCTACAGTCTGTTCTTCAAAGAAAAGGCCTGTAACATTTTCCTTAACAGAGTCTAAAGCTCCACCTTTTTTATAGGCAAGAACAGGACAGCCGGCAGCATTTGCTTCTACAGGAATGATTCCAAAGTCTTCAATTCCAGGGAATAAGAGAGCCTTTGCCTTTGAAAGATAGTCTGCAATTGCTTCGTCGCTAACACGACCGGTAAAGGTTACCAGGCCGGATTTTGTATATTCAGCAGCTTTTTTAGATTTACCGTCTCCAATTACAACAATTTTTCGGCCGGATTTTATACAGGCTTCAATTGCAATATCTGCTCGTTTATAGCCGACAAGCTGACCAAAGAAGATATAAAAATCCTGAGGATTTCTAGGATTATCAAGGTATTTTTCAATTGCACATGGCGGATAAATGATTTTTGCATCTCTCTGGTAATATCTTTTAATACGTGCTGCAACATAGTGTGAGTTTGCAACAAAGCAGTCTACGAGATTGCTCGAAGTAACATCCCAAAGGCGAAGAGATGGAATCATCTTTTTCATAAAAAAGCGCACTACAGGATTAGATTTACTGAAATATTCATGATACATATCCCATAAATAACGCATTGGGGTATGGCAGTAGCAAATATGGAAAGCATCTGGTGCAGGGCATACTCCCTTTGCAGGTCCTGATTCGCTGGAAATTATTAAATCGTAACCGGTAAGATCCAGATCCATAAGGGCTTTAGGCATAAATGGCATATACTTCTGGTAAAGCTTTTTTGCAAACGGATATTTATTTACTTTTGTTGTATATACTTTGTGGCTTTTTATGATGTCTGAAACTGCATCTGGATTATAAACATTCGTGTAAATATCAGCCTGCGGGAACATTTTACAAAGAGATTCAAGAACCTTTTCACCGCCGCGCATTGTAACGAGCCAGTAATGTACTAAAGCAACTTTCATTTTTAACTCCTAAGGCTATTTATGATGATTTCTGATGTATTTTTAAAGGAATACTTTTCTGGAATATTATGTGGGGATGGCAGATTAAAAGCCTGCATAATCTTTTCTGCAAGATCTTTACTGTCTGCAGTTTTGAAAAAAGTAACCGGGAAGTCATTGTATATTTCCTTGAAAACCGGAATATCTGAAATTACAACATTTGTTCCCAGGGAAAGTGCTTCCATTGGCGGCATACCAAAACCTTCGTATAAAGAAGGCTGTACAAGAAGTCTTGCTTTATGATAGTAATTCTGCAAATCTGAATCAGAAATTCTTCCGGTAAATTGAATATCAGCTTCATTTGCAGTAGAAAGACGTTTTGCAATTTCTGTATCTCCGGAACGGAAATTATCTGCGTTACCTACAATTACAAGCTTGCAGTTTAAGCCCTGATTTTTGCAGATTTCGAAGGCCTCCAGAAGGTAAGAAAGTCCTTTATGCTTTTTGATGTTGCCTACATAAATAATTGAGTTATCTTTCTGTGCTTCGTCCTGGGAATCAGCTGAAAAATGTCCTGGAACGGCATTGTATGTAACAATGAGAGGCTTGTTTTTAAGCTTAAGCTTTTCTTTTATTCTCTGTGCAGAAAATTCTGAAACTGTAAAAATAGCTTTTGAATGATTTATTGCCCTTTGATAAAAGAATTTGCGGATTAAAGTACCTGCTTTGGAAGAAAGGTCTGCAATATCGAGAAAAACAATGTCATGAATTGTAGTATAAATTGGAATCTTGATTCCGCCTGGAATGTTGCAATATGGACTGTAAAAAATGTCGCAGGAATTAATGAATTTTTTTAGAGCTGCTGGAAAGCAGAACATTTCTTTAAGGGAAAAGGTTTTTATATCTGTTTCGATTATTTGTGTATTGGAAACAGTGTCTGGCAGGCTTTCTTTTTGTTTTTTAAAAATGAGTAAAGTGCAGTCAAAGGCTTTTGTAAAATAGGGAAGTAAGGATTCGAGATAGGTTCCAATACCTCCGCTGTTCAGCATGCGGCAATCTATAAAAACTTTCATTATATAAAGTATAAAACTTAATCGGCTTTATAACAACTATTGTTTTAAGGTTAAAAAAGTGTTATTTTCTATATTATGAAGAAAAATTTATTTATTATAGTTTTTTCGCTTCTTGCATTTAATATGTTTGCAAAATCAGGAAACAGTACTCAAATAATTAAATCTGGTCACTGGGTATATGACGATTTAGAAGCCTTAAGTATGGAATGCAAGACAGAATTTTTCTTTGACACTCAGCCAATGACTATAGGCGAAATGCTTTTTTACCTGAACAGAATTCCTTACGAGCAGCTTTCTGCTAATGGTCAAAAAACTTATGAAAAGGTAAAAGCATTTCTTACGAAAAACGAAGATTTTTTCCCTGACCAGGAGCTCAGACTTTTTGGAAATCTTAAGGTGAATCCTGAGGTTTATTATAAGTCTAATTCAGATATTGCCTGGAGCTTTGATTATTACCTAAAAGATTTTTTTATTACAATGCCAGTAATTTTCGGGTTCTCAGATTATGTAACAATTGAACCTGATTTTATGATTGGAAAAAATCAGCCTTCTATACAAGATCCTCATAACTTTACTAACCTTGTATATAAAGGTGAACACTTTGAATTCCATTTTCCACGTTTTGCGTATGGTTGTGCCGGCCATGCCTTTGATAAATGGGGTGTAAACTTTTATGCTGCTAAAGAGGGCCTGCAGATTTATAATACACAGCTTGGAAGTATTCTTTACAACAGAACTTTTGAAACTGATTTTTACTGTTCTTTAAACCTTTACACAGAATGGCTTAAATATTCCATGCACGTAGCAGAAGTAGATAATCAGAAATTCCTTTATTTACATCAGCTGAATATGAGACCTTTTAAATGGCTTAAGGTTGGAGTGCTTGAAGGCTCCCTTTTAAATGCGCCGTTTGAAATCAGATATTTGAATCCGTTTATGCTTATGCATCAGTTTGGTTCCTGGGAACAATATGAACATCTGCTTTCTTCAACTGAATGGGAGTACTATGGTGAAGGCCGTTTTTGTGCATATTTTGGAATTATGTTTGAGCTTCTTCCGTTCCAGAATTTTAAGATTTACGGAATGTATGCACAAAATGAAATACTTGACCTTGGTGGCTCCAGAGATGATAAAGCTCTTTCGGTTCCAGACAGCTTAGGCGGACAGCTGGGAATTCAGTATAATATTAACTTAGAGGATAAGGGGATAATAAGGACTTATCTTGAAGGGATTTATACCTCGCCGTATTTATATGTAAAACAAAGCCCGGAATGGTCTTTGTTCCGTTCGAGAGAAAACATGCAGACCAGCGGCAACACTAATACCTGGATTGGATCTCCGTTTGGTCCGGACTGTTTTGCGGTAACTTTGAAGGCGGAATACGACAGTCAGGAAAAGTGGAAGGCCGGCGTGGCGTATACGTTCTCGGTGCATGGAGAGAACTCGGCTGAGAGTATGTTCTCGCAATATGACGACAGTATGGGCATTTACAAATATTATCCGTACACAAAATATAAACTGTCAGAAAATGATGAAGATAGGGAAAAGGCAAGAGACGAAGGCCGCAATATGTGGATGACTGGAATCTGTCTTTATAAGCATCAGATTAAACTCAGCGGCTCTTATAATTTCTTAGAAAACCTTTGTGTATATGCACAGGGAGTTTATACAATTCAGCTTTATAACAGCAGCATAAGTAATGGAATTGAACTGGCTTGTGGTGTAGAATATAAATTGTTTAATTAAAAAGGCATAAAGAGGAATAATATGAAAAAAACTTTATTACTGATTTCTGGACTGATTTTTTTCAGTTTTGTTGTTTCTGCGCAGATGAATGTTTCGGTTTCTCTGAATGATGAAATATATGAATTTCTTGATGTTGCAAATAAAAAAGGCTTATGCTCTCCATTAAACAGTTATAAGCCATATACACGCTCTCAAATTCTTCAAAGTCTTAGAGAAATATATGACAATTCAGAAAAAATGACTGAAAATGAAATTGAAATGGTTGAACAATATCTTGCCGAATATGAGCCTAACGAAGAAGAAAAGAAAAACACCTTTTATAAGGCAAGCTTTAAAAATCATAATGAAAACTTCCCGATTTCCTTTAATTATAAGAGTGAATTAGAATTTGTTTATTCTGGCGGCCTTTATACAGACTCAGATTATAACAGTTTTGGTATGGATAATATGTACATCATTAATTTTGATGGTGACATTGGTAAAGGTCTTTCTTACCGTCTTAAGGGTGTACTGGATTTTTCATGGATGCCGTTGATGGAAATAGGAGATTACTTGATTGGATATCCATGGTTTGAAGATGGGCTTGATGATTTTGCTGATGGAAAGTTTGCAGAAGACAGCGTAGAATATGCAAAAATAAAAAATACACAGAGAAGAATCCGCAGATATCTGAATAATTCATATCTGCCTTATTCATACAAAAAGCCCTGGAGCGGACAGTTCTATTTTTCAAAGAACATGAATGCATCTGGTCTTGAAGGCTGGGCAACAAGCTTTGGACTTGGCTTTTCTATCGATGGTGAAATCAGAGGCTCTATTCTTGATAATCATATTATTCTTGGTGCAGGCCGTTTTGACCGCGAGGTTGCCGCAATGGATACAGGAAGTTCTCTTGTATTAAATGCTCAGGCTTATCCGTTTATGGCGGTTGATGCTCAATTTAAGTTATTTAATTTTTTGAAATTCTACAGTCTCACCGGTATTCTTGAATATCCTAATCAGGATTATATAAACAATGATGAATTGAAGCTGCTTGGATGTCCAGACGGAGTTGATGATTCATATTTCTATCAAAATGCCTTTTCTTTGAACATGATAGAGCTTGATTTTAAGAGACTCCATTTTGATTTTGGTTCTTCTGTAGTATGGCCAAAGCGTTTTGATATTGGGTATATGTTCCCGCTTGCAAACTATGTTGAATATCAGAATCATATTGGAGACTGCGACAACCTTGCCTTATTTGGAGATGTTAAATTTTCAATTGAAGGCATTGGTTCTATCTGGGCTTCTTTCTATCTTGATGAAATCAACGGCTTAAATAATAATCCGTTTAAGCATACACGCGCAATGTTTGCATATCAGGGTGGTGTAAAATATGTATTACCAAAGCTGCCGTTTGCTACAATCAGCTTCCGTTATACAAAAATTGAACCATATTGTTATACACACCATTCTATAAATTATGCACCATGGTATGATCATTATATCTGCGAGAATTATTCAAATAACGGAGAATCTCTTGGTTACTATCTGCCTCCTAACTCAGATGAATTCCTGCTTCAGTTTAAAATTCAGCCGAAGAAAGGAATTACAGCAGGAGCTTCATATCAGCTGATTCGTCATGGAGCAGATTACGGTAGCCAGCAGGTACCGGGAAGTAATATTTATTCAGAGTTAAGTAATCAGAATCGTGATGAACTTGAAAAATACTTCTTGCACGATGGAGCTTATAACTGGATTCATATTGTAAGTGCAGGAAGTAAGTTTGCATTAAATACAAAAATTCCTGTTTCCTTCTATGGAAATCTTGGACTTATGTTCAGCTACTTTACTGTAATTGATTCAGAAAACTATGACCGTGATGTAAATGGAAATAACGGCAACTGTAAGGATGCAGATTTTTCAACACCATTTGATATTGCAAATACAGAAGAGTATCCGAATATTTTTGGAGCTGTACTTACACTTGGAGTCAGTATAAACTTCTGATAATTATCTGGTTTCTCTTGTTCAAAATTAGTTAAATATGATATAATTTTGAACATCTGTGACAGAAAAAGAATTTGATATTTTAACTATTTTAGAGTCTCACAAAGAAAAACTTTCGCAGCGTGAACTTGCGAAAGATATAGGCGTTTCAGTAGGTACAATAAATTCTAATCTTGTAGTACTTGAAGAAGCTGGCTTCGTAGAAGGCGGGATTATTACACAAAAGGGAATTGCTGCTCTTGAACCCTACAGAGTAAAAAGAGCAGTGTTTATTGCAGCAGGCTTTGGTTCGAGACTTGTTCCTATTACACTTAATACTCCAAAATCGCTAATAAGAGTAAAAGGCGAAAGAATTATAGATTCAATGCTGGATGCAGTTATTAAGGCAGGCATAGAAGAAATAATTATTGTACGCGGTTACCTTTCTGAGCAGTTTGATCAGCTGTTGTATAAATATCCAAACATTAAGTTTATTGAAAATCCGGCTTATAACGAAACCAATAATATATCTTCTGCTATGTGTGCAAGATTTAATCTTTCAAATGCATATATTCTTGAAGCTGATATTCTTTTGCGCAACCCGGATCTGATTAAAAAATATCAGTACTGTTCAAATTATTGTGGGGTAAAATGCGATTCAACAGATGACTGGTGTCTTTCTGCAAATAAAGGACGCGTTACTGGAGTTTCTGTTGGTGGCGTAAACGGCTACAGAATGGTTGGTATTTCTTACTGGACAGAAAAAGATGGTAAGCATCTTTCTGAATGTATTGAAAAAGTTTATAAAATGCCTGGTGGAAAAGAACGATATTGGGACAATGTTCCGCTTACATATTTTATAGACGATTTTGATATTCATATCCGCGAATGTTCATTTGATGATTTTGCTGAAATTGATACTTATAACGAATTAAAAGCACTGGACAGTGTTTACAGAATATAGACGAAAAGGAGTAATGAGTGTTAGAGCTTAAGAACATTGTAAAATCGTTTGGTAATACAAAAATACTGGATGATATTTCCATTTCAATTCAGAATTCAGAAATTGTTTCTATACTTGGTGCTTCGGGAAGCGGTAAGACAACTCTGCTTAATCTCATTCTTGGTATTTATAAAACTGATTCGGGAAGTATAGTTTTTGATGATAATGATATAACAAATACTCCAATGCAGGAACGTGGCTTTAATATTGTTTTTCAGGATTACGCTTTGTTCCCAAATTTAAGTGCCTATAAAAACATTACCTATGGACTAAGAAACTTTAAGGACCGTTCAACAAAAGAAGAGGTAGACTCACTTATTGAACTTTTGGACTTAAAGGAACATCTTGATAAAAAAATTGATATGCTCTCTGGCGGACAAAAGCAGCGTGTAGCACTTGCAAGAACAATGGTTATGAAGCCAAAAATTCTTTTACTGGATGAACCTCTTTCTGCACTCGACGGAGTAATTAAGGAATCAATTAAAGAAAAGATTGTTACAATTGCAAAGGATTATAAGCTTACCACAATCATTGTAACACATGATCCGGAAGAAGCTCTTACAATCAGCGACAAGGTTCTTATTATTAACAAGGGTAAGATTGAACAGTTTGCTACACCAGAAACTATAATTAATGAACCTGCAAGTGACTTTGTAGAAAGTTTTATTCTGCAGCAGCTTAAAATCAAAAAAGATAATATTTATAAGCTTTTTAAGACGGGGAAATAATGAAAAATAAACAGATTAATACAGTATTTACCGTAGTACTCCTGTTTTTTGCCGTTTTCATTGTTATACCTGTTTTTGTAATGGTAAAAAACTCGCTTACTGCAGGCGGTCATTTTTCCTTCATCAATTTTTATAATGTATTTACTCAAGGTAAGCTTGCCAGTGCCTTCTGGAACAGTACTAAGGTTTCTTTTATAAGTGCAATAATTACAACAATTCTTGCGTTTGTACTTGCTTATACAGAAAGCTTTACAAATATTCCTCTTGGACTGAAAAAAACTCTAAGAACACTGGCAGTATTTCCAATGCTGCTTCCTACAATTACATATGGTTTTGCAATTATTTATTCCTTTGGTAAAACCGGTCTTTTAACAAGACTTATAGGAAAACAGCTTTTTGATTTTTACGGCTTCAGGGGACTGATTTTCTGTTATGTAATTTATACTCTGCCAATTTCCTTTACCTTGCTGCGAAATACAATGCAGTACATTGATAAACGATATATCATTGTCTGTAAGGTAATGGGCGATAACAGCCTGAAATGCTTTTTCACTGCAGTATTCCAGCCGCTGTTGAGCACAATTGCAGTTTCTGTAATTCAGAGCTTTTTCCTTTCGTTTACAGATTTTGGTATTCCGGCTTCTATAGGCGGACGCTACGTTGTTGTAGCAGAGCTTTTGTATAACACAATGCTCGGAAGCTTACCAGATTTTCATCAGGGAGCTGTAATTGCAATTGTAATGCTCCTGCCTTCAATTGTAAGTATATTGCTTTTGAATTATCTTCAAAAATTTAATGTTCGTTACAATAAAATATCTAAAACTGATTTCAGCAAAAATTATGTAAGGGATGTAATCTGGACTTTACTTTCTATCCTTATCATCATTTGTATGCTTTCAATTTTTGTTGTAGTATTCGTTGCTCCTTTTGTAACAGAATGGCCGTATAATATGGGCTTTACCTTAAAGAATGTAAAATCTGTATTTGGTGATAATGCGCTTATGCGTGTATTCCGTAATTCTCTTACAGTCAGCTTCCTTACAGCTCTTTTTGGAACAGGCTTTGTTTATATTGCAGCCCTTGCAGCAGCAAGAAGTAAGATTCATCCGCGTGGAACAAAAATAATCGAATCTATGGCCCAGGTTTCAAATACACTTCCTGGAATGGTACTTGGTATAGCTTTTCTGCTTACCTTCAGAAAGACACCTTTGCATAACACAATTATAATTCTTGTTTGCTGTAATCTTGTTCACTTTTTTGCAACACCATTTTTGATGATGAAGGGCACTTTGGATAAGATGAATGATTCCTGGGAAACTACAGCTTTATTACTTGGCGACAACTGGATTAAAACAGTAGTCAGAATTATTACCCCAAATGCTATATCTACACTTCTTGAAATATTTGTATACCTCTTTATAAACGGTATGGTAACTGTAAGTGCAGTTGTATTCCTTGCGGGTGCAAGAACGATGGTAATTACTACAAAAATTCAGGAACTCCAGCATTTTGCGAAGTTTAATGAAATATTTATTCTTTCAATATTAATACTTATAACAAATCTTATTATGAAAACCATTAAGGGAGTTTTTAATAAGAATAAATAAATTATGCAAATGAATATTTGCACAGGAGATTATAATGAAAAAGATTTTTGCAGCAGCACTTGCAGTAAGCATGATTACATTGTTTGCAGGCTGTTCAAAACAGGACAATGCAGAAAGAAAGGTTATTATCTATTCTAATGCAGATGACGAAGCAGTAGTTTCTGTAAAAAAGGCTCTGGATTCAAATGGTTATGAAGGAAAATACATTTTCCAGTCATTCGGAACAAGCGAGCTTGGTGGAAAACTTTTTGCAGAGGGTAATGATATTGAAGCTGACCTTATTACAATGAGTTCTTTCTATATTGAAAGTACACAGGCTCAGAATAATATGTATAAGCCTCTTGAATTTGAAGCTAAAAAGGTTATTAATACTCCAAATTATTATACACCTCTGCTTGCAATTCAGGGAGCTGTAATTGTTAATACAAAGCTTCTTGAAGAAAAGGGGCTTCCATATCCAAAGAGCATTAAGGATATGGGAAATGAAATGTATAAGGATTTAGTAAGCGTCGTTGATCCAATGGGAAGTACAACTGCATGGCTTATGGTTCAGGCTCTTATTGCTTCTTATGGAGAAGATGGAACAAAGGCTGCACTTAAGGGTATCTATAATAATGCAGGACCTCATCTTGAACTTTCAGGTTCTGGTCCTATTAAAAAGATTCGTGCTGGTGAAGTTGCTGTAGGCTTTGGTCTAAGACATCAGGCAGTAAGAGATAAGAAAAACGGACTTCCAATTGATTTTGTAGATCCAGTTGAAGGAAACTTTGCTCTTACAGAATCTGTAGCTGTAATCAATAAGAAGAAGTATAACCCACTAGCTATGAAAATGGCAGAATGCATTATTAAGAATGCACGTGCTGATATTATCAAAGATTATCCTGTAGTTATTTACGAAGGTGAAACTGTAGATGCTGAAAATCAGGCTTCTAACAGCAAGGTATTTGATCAGCCGCTTACAACTCAGCTTTTGAAGGCTCATCAGGAATTGAGCGAAAGCTGTAAATAATTAATAAGGAATAAACAATAAAAAAGGCTGTGTGGAGTTTACCGCACAGCCTTATTTATGACTCTTTATGTTTTATTAACATACTCCGATTGAGTGCATATAGTCCCGAAGAACGCATGTAAAATGTGTCATTTCTTCTGGCTTAATGTCTCCCATATTTGCAATACGGAAGGTGTCTATATTGCCAAGCTTTCCAGGGTAAATAGTAAAGCCAAAACTCTTTGCATAGTCATGCAGGGCGTTGAAGCTGTACTTTGGAGTTTCTGGAATAAGAATTGCTGTAATAAAGTGGCTCTGATACTTTCTGTTTACGAGCATTTTAAGACCAATTTCATCAAGTGCTTTTACAAGAATCTCCCAGCAGGCAGTAAAGCGTTGGTAACGTTTTTCAACAGTTTCAACCTTTGTCTCTATAATTGCCTGACGCAGTGCATAGAAGGTTTGAACAGGAGGAGTAAAGCGAGTCTGCTTTGTTTCAAGGAAGTATTTATACTGATCATAAAGATTAAGATAATAGTTACGCATTGGCCAGTCCTTCTGCTTAAGAAGTTCGTCGCGTTTGCACACAACAAAACCAACACCAGCCATACCACCAATATGCTTATTTGAAGTACTTGTAGCAAAGTCAATTCCAAGCTTACCAAGGTCTATAGGCATTCCACCATAAGCACTTACAATATCACAGATAGTAGTCATGTCGTATTTTTTTGCCATTGGACAAATAGTTGCAAGGTCATTCATAAGTCCAGTGGTTGTTTCATGATATACAATGGCAAAGGTTGTATACTTTTTGCTTTTCATCTGCTCTTCGAGTGCTTTAATATCAATTGGTTCGTATGTAGAAGATTTGAATACATCCATGTCGATGTTATAAACACTTGCAATTTTTGCAAGACGGGCACCGTAAGAACCATTGTCTACAACAAGAAGCTTTCCGTCTGGTGGAACACAAGAGCTTACCATAGCTTCATCTGCACCTGTTCCAGAACAGCCGAACATAACAGAAATATAATCTTTAGGGTCAGCACAAACTTCTGTAAGACCTGTTGCAACTTCTTCCATAAGATTACCGAACTCAAGCTCACGTGGACAAATGTCTGCTACAACCTGTGCGTATTTAACACTGTCTGTTGTTGTAGAGGGACCTGGATTAAGGAGAACCTCGCGGCGGATAGACTGCAGCTCTTCATTTTCTTTAATGCGAGGCCAGATCTGAGTAAGGGCTCGGTCAAGCATGCTTTCATCATCAATTTCTGTCCAGGCATAGTATTCAACCTTGTGAACATAAACAGGTTCTCCGTCGAGACTAACCTGCTTGAGAGCGTGTTCATAATCAAGCTTGATAAGGGCAGGGTCACTGTTATAATAAGCCATCATTTTATCAAGACAGTTTTTACTGATTTTTGTAATTCCAACAAGTTCTCCTGCAGGATCTGGAATAATAGATTTATCCTTACTAACGTTAGTAAGGATAAAGTTTTCGTCTGCAGCAAGGTAAACCTCGTCGTGGCTGTTAGATTTTCCGCTTGCAAGAATAACATTATCCCGTTCTTCATTCTGCAAAACCTTAAGACCAACTGCATCATAAATGAGGTCACTTTCAAGAAGAATAAAATCTCCTTTAATATAAGGAACACAAACTGCAAGAGTTCCCATGCTGCTGGTGTTCATATAATTGTCATTGCGTACAGTTTTTATTACGTGATATTTTTCTGCAAGCTCATCGTAATATTCAGAACAATGTCCGGTACCAATAATAATTTCTTCAATACCGGCTGCAATAAGCTTTTGAACAGAACGTTCAACCATTGCAACTCCATCAATTTCAATAAAGCCTTTTGGCATTAATTTTGTTCTGTTTCCAAAACGGCTGCCAAGTCCACCTGCTACTATAACTGCCTGTTTAATCATATATTCCTTCCTGTCATTATGACGTATTATTTTTTTAAGAACTCCATAAGAGCCAGTTTATTTTCTACTGGTGTGCTCTTTGGACGTCCAAGATCTTTTCTTGCACCCTTTGTTACAAGCACTTCAATAAAGGTTAATTTTTCTTTTGTATCTTTTTCCTTAAGAACTGCTTCGAGCTCTTCTGGAGTTTCAACCTTAATTACATTTTCGTATCCACAGCCTGCAGCAATTGCACAAAGATCAATGTCACGACCAACAGTTGGCTGTCCACCTACAGAGTCATGTGCACCATTATTCAAAACAAAATGTACATAATTTGAAGGTTTACGGCTTCCAATAGTTGCCATACCGCCCATCTGCATAATGCTTGCACCGTCACCATCCAAACAGAATACAGGGCGTTCCTTCTGCTGAAGTGCAATAGAAAGAGCAATCTGACTTGCATGTCCCATACCGCCTACAGTAAGGAAGTCTCGGTCATGTCCCATATTGTATTTGTCACGGAGTTCATAAAGCTCACGGCTTATCATTCCGGTTGTAGAAACAAATACAGTTTTATCATCAGCTGAAAGCATGATTTTTTCTATTGCCTGTTCGCGGCTCATTTTTCCTGAAATTGGAATATTGTTTTGAAGAGTGTAGTCTTCAAAGGTTCCCTTACGGATTACAAAGGCATACTGTGCATTATTTTCTTTTATGTACTTATATGCTTTTTCAAATTGAGCTGGAAGATCAGCTTCATTATCGCTGAGTACTTCATAAGGAACCTTCATCGCATCAAGAAGCTCACAGGTAACCTTTCCCTGTTTTACATGCTGCGGTTCATCATGAACTCCAGGTTCTCCACGCCAGCCGATTATTATCAACATTGGAATTGAATAAACATCAGGATCTGCAATACTCATCAAAGGATTAATCATATTTCCTTCACCAGAGTTCTGCATGTAAATCATAGGATTCTTACCGGTCGCAAGATGATATCCGGTTGCGAGGCCTGTAGCACTTCCTTCGTTTGCAGAGATGATATGGTTTGAAGCTGGTGCATTATCTGTAATATAAGCGCAGAGGTTTTTCAAAAGTGAATCAGGAACACCGGCAAAAAAGTCAGTTCCGTTTTTGATTAATAGGTCATAAAAATAGGATGGTTTTATCAAAATAGTTTCTCCAATCTATAAGAATCGCAGGCATAGCCTGCTCTGAGCCGTTTTTTCGATAATCCTAAAACGACCCGCTGCCGCAGCTCGTTTTTTAACGGATTTTCGATTTTAGGCTTACTTTGTCCCCGGAATTAATTCCAAAATTTCTTTTATTGGCATACAGATATCGTTTACTTCTAAGCTGCGTTCAGCTTCGAGAATTGTTTCTGCACATTTTTTCATAGCAGGGTAACTTGCTCTAAGCATATGGTTTGCATAAATAATAATGTTTGCTCCCCATTCAGCAAGCTCTTTTTCTGTAAACTGATTATAGGTAGTCGGAACAAGAACAATAGGAATATTTGCATATTCTTTACGGAAGCGTCCGCAGAACTCTTTGATGTCTTCGCCGCTCTTGTCTTTTGAATGAATCATAATTCCATCAGCTCCAGCTTTAACTGCGGCAAAGGCTTTGGTGAGCGCTTCGTCCACGCTATAGCCTGCAATGATTTCTTCAATACGGGCAATAATCATAAAGTCTTTAGTAATCTGTGCACGCTTTCCTGCTGCAATCTTTTCACAGAATTCTTCTTCAGTAGCAAGTACCTGTTTAGCATCTGTTCCGAAAAGAGAGTTTTTCTTAAGACCTTTTTTGTCTTCAATAATTACTGCACTAACACCATTACGTTCAAGTGTTCGTACTGTAAATACAAAGTGCTCTGGAATGTCTCCTGTATCACCATCATAAATAATTGGCTTTGTTGTACACTCAAGGATGTCTGTAAGAGACTGCATACGGGTAGTGAGGTCTACAGCTTCAATATCAGGCTTACCTTTGCTTGTAGAATCAGTGAGAGAAGAAGACCACATTCCATCAAAGGTATGAAGGCCATCGTCTTTCATTACTTCTGCATGTTCTACAATAAGTCCGCTTAAACCGCTGTGAGCTTCCATAATGCGTACGATTGACTTTGCTGCAATTAGACGGCGGAGGGTAGCACGGCGAACATCCGGGGTAGTTCCTATTGTATTTGCATTTTCAACAAGAGCTGTAGAATTAATTCCCTTTGTGTATGGAATCTCAACAATCTGACCGTTCCATTCCTTCATTACTTCAAAGCATTCTTCACGGATTTTGCTAAGATAATTTGTTTTCCAGTCGTCGCCGTGAATCATAAAATCAGGTTTAAGGCGTTTAAGATTAGGAACATAGCTCCAGTCTTCCTGTGGAATAACCTTTGCTACACCCTTAATGTTTTCTACAACCTGACGGCGCTGCTCAAAGGTAAGGTAGGGAAGACGCTTATGAGACACAATTGCTGAATCTGTGAGAAGACCAACAACAAGCTCTCCGAGCTTTGCACCCTCATTTATAATATTGATAATTCCAGGGTGGATAATATCACCAGTAAGTCCAAGATAAACAGTTTTAGGCATTAAAAAACCCCCGTATTTTGTTCAAAAGAATAACTCTTTTTATATAAATTACAAAAAAACAGGGGTTTTATCAAGTATAATTGTTCAATTTAAATGTTATTTATTCATATTTTGAACAGTTTGAATCATAAAGTCTGCAATATTTTTACCAGCTTCACCTTCATACATCCAGGCTTCTGCTTTAGCCTGAGCACGAGCTGCAGCAAGTTCTTTACTGTCACTCATATTCTGAATTACTTCTTTTATATTTGCAAAATCCTTTTCGTTAAGCTGTTTGCCAAACTTTTCAAGGCTTGCATACTGCCAGAGCTTTTTATCTCCAAGGTCATAAGCATCGTAAGGACGTAAATCCATTCCGGCATTTACATACATAACTGGTTTATCACAAAGGAAGGTGTAGTCAAAAATAATACCGGAAAAATCTGAAATCATAATATCAGCTTTTTTCAAACTGAATATATTCTGACGTTCATAATCCCATTCAATATTCTTGTTATTCTTGTAACGCTCTTCAAGACGTGCTAGCATATCTGCTTCAGATTTTTTTGACTGAGGGTGAGGGCGAACAATAATACGCCAGCCTGTTGCGGCAAGCGGATCCAGAAGCTTTTCACCGTACTTTTTAAGAATACCAACATCACCCCAGCTTGGAGAAACAAGAACTGTAAAAGGGTGATTTTCTTCAGCTGGAATTTTAGCAATGTTTTCTTTGTAAACATCGAGGTAAGGGCAACCAACAGTTACAAGCTGCTTTTGTGTAATTCCACGCTGCTGCTCAAGTGTGCGGATATCCTCTTTCTGATAATCACCTGTAAGAAGAACAGAATCAAAATAATCAAGACCAAACAAACGATAGGTAGTTGCATCGTTAGGCATATGAAGAACATGACTGTAATGCTTTACACGTTTACTTCTTTTAAGCTGATATACCTGAAGACCTGGTGTGGTCATAAGAACAAAGCCTGCACTAAGCATATTAAGCTTTACAAAAGCCATGTTGCCTTCTCCAATAAATTCAGGCTTTACAAATTTATAACCCATTTCAAAGCATGGATCTTTTTCTGCAGAAGTATAGTAAGTAAGCTCAATCTGTCTTTTTTCAAATTCATCACAAACCGGTTTAAAGGTATTCCAGTATTGCATTCCTTCGTTATAAATTACGTATTGCTTAAAGTTAGTATCCTGAGAAACTGGAACTCCATTTTTCTTTGCTGTAAAAAGAAGCTTAATTTTAATCCATGCTGCTTTTCCTAAAAAGAAGAGTGTAGCGGCCGCACCAACTACAATAGAAAAAAGCATAGACCCCGTACCCGGGTCAATATAAAGAAGTAGAGAATTAGTCACGTGGAGCCTCCTGAGTCCAGTTTTTTGATTCAAATATATTTTCTTTTACATGCCACCATTCATTATCTTTTATAGAGAACTTATAGGTATCATTATAAAGCGGTTGATGAGCATCACTAGAAGTAATATAGATTCCATCTTTTTTGTAAGAACTTGTATCAAGTGGAATTGATTTTCCGGTAAATGGATTTGTAAAATTATTTCCCAGGCCTTTAAGCAAAAGACTTGGAGTATCAACATTGGTCATAAAGGTATTGTCTGTTTTTAGACTGCCGCTTCTGTTAAAATCCTTGTACATTAAAAGACAGTGATAATGACCGCGGCCACTATATTTGTTGCCTGCAATTTTTCTGTCCAGTTCTGGATTTTCATCAAATTCTTTTTCAGTACTTACACAACCATGGTCAGAAACAATTACAATTCTTGTATTGTCATATACATTATTTGCTTTAAGATAATCAAACCAGTCTGCAAGTTTTTTGAAGGTAGCCATTTGAGTATGATAGGCATCATCGTGTGAATATTTTGAACTTCCAAAATCAGTTACTTCTTTTACCGGAATATAATCGGGTGCCTGGAAGAAAAATCTTTCGTGTGTTAATTCATTTGTAATGCTTGTATAAGTTCCATTTGAGGTTTCTTTTATGGAAGTAAGTTCTGGTAAGAAAGTTAATGGTGCATAATAATCAATTAATGAAGACATGTCGTTAAGATTTTCATCAGATGACCAGTAAGTTCCTTTGTAATAAATAAATTCACGCATACAGATTGGAACTTCTCTAAAGAAAGCAAAATAAAGCATGTTTCGTTTTATAAGCTTTTCAGTATTAGCAGCAAAGTCAGAGTCAGGATTAGCTTTATACCATAAAGCACTGTAAGGACCTTCTGTTTTATATGCATTAATTTCAGGATAATTATCTGCGATGGAAGTATCGATAAAGGTATTATAATTAGCCCAGGAAGGATCTGTAATAATAGAGGAATATCCAAGCTGTTCATTGAAAATACGAGGAAGTAAAAGTAAAGCTTCATTATTTTTATCTACAAGTTTTTCAGAGTCCCGTTTATTCATTTCTGAGGGAATGTATTCATAGCCTCCGAACATTCCAGGCGCACCCATAATCGTATGCCCGTTAAAAGAAAGAACCTGAGGATAATTTACAAAACCGGAAAAGCTTTCATTAAAAGAAGAATCTTCCTTAAACATTTCATCAATATAACGAGCCTGAGCTCTGTCTAGGAAAATGAGCATTACATTTTCTTTATTTTTTGAAAGATTAAATATAGGCTTTACATCAGAAAGTTTTTTATGATCAGCATTTGCAATATAGTTTTTTGTTTCTTTATTGATGTAATTAAAGCTTGGAATTGATGTTACAATCAGAGCAACTGAAAGAAGTCCTGTAAGATAGATAGCAGGTTTGCCATCTTTAATTGCAGAAAATCCACATAAAATAGCAAACAAAAGAAGTGTAAATCCCAGATTCAAAAGAGATTTAAGCCCAAAGCTTGCAAAATTAGTAACATTCAGGAAGTTTAAGGTTTGAGAAATGTCTCCATAATTTCCCTGGAAAATAAATACATTTGCTACAGCACTTAAGGCCATAAAGGTCATAAAAAAAGAAATTAGAGTCTGAATACGTTTTCCAAAAAGGAAATATATACAGCATGTCCAGAAAATAAAAATACCAAAAGCCTGCACAAAAATATTTTTGAAAATAAAGTACGGAGTAAGGTTATTGCCTATTCCACAGAATTCAGCAGGTGAAGAACCAATAAGTGCAGACGGGATAGAAATTGAAGTAATTACAAGAAGCAATATACATGAAGAAAAGAAAAGTGAAGTTCTTGCTTTTGAATAATTTACAAAGAAAGAAAGTCTTGTGTTTAATAATTTAGCAAAACCTTTTACATATAAAGGAAT
The DNA here is from genome assembly GCA_946407195.1 of uncultured Treponema sp. GTDB lineage: Bacteria > Spirochaetota > Spirochaetia > Treponematales > Treponemataceae > Treponema_D. Next base: position 21,232 of record CAMJNC010000003.1, read on the forward strand.
AGCAAAAATCAGGATAAAGAAAGCCATTGCAATAATTTTATTTGCCAGCTTTGTTTGATATATAAAAAGTATAAAGATAGAACCTGCAGCACAGCAAGCTGCGGCACATAAATACAAGGTTTTAGCAGGATTTTTTAATTTATAGAATACATTTTTAACAAGACTAAATACATTATTCATTGTCCAGTAAAGAACAAGACCAGCAGGACTTGTATAAAGAAGAACAAGAAAGATTAAAGCCATGCCATAAATCTGGATTTTTTCTTTGATTGGAAAACCCTTTGTATAAATAGCTCCGGCAATGATATTTATAATAGTCATCGCAATTGGCAAAATGTTTATTGGAAAAGAACCAATTTTGAAAATGGCATCCTGCTGTCCCATGTCGCGGATAAAAAGAAAAGACTGTCCCTGAAGAGCAGGAAGCTTAGAAAGGCAAGAGTAAGCCGCCATAAAAAATGGAATTTGAATTAAAAGACCAAAGCTGGAACGTAATGCCATCATAGGGTGATAATGATTCTGTCTGTAAAAGGTAGAAAGAATCATATACTGCTCATCGCCTTTAAAGGTTTGTTTAATGCGGTCTACGCCAGGCTTAAGCTTTTTCTGTGTATCACGTTCAATCTGCTGCCATTTTTCTGCAACAATATAGAGAGGAAGACAGAAGAGAGTAACAGTAAGACTTACTCCAATAACGGAGATTCCTGTATTATCAAAAATTTTATCAAATAATTTAAATGAAATTTCTATTATCTGAACTAAGGGATACAAAATAACAGTGTATAAAATATTTGCAAAAGACATATTTATTTATTTGCTCCTAGTACTGTTGTTTAAGAATATTATATAACTTTTGAGCTGCTTTGTCATAAGTATATTCTTTTAACACAGATTCTGCAGTCTGGTTACAATTTGCAGGCAGGGTAGAAAGCAGTTGATTTAAGTCACAATCTGTATTATATGGATCAATATAAGCTGCTGAACTCTTATAAATTTCAGGCAGACTTGCAGATTTTCCAACAATAATTTTAGCTCCAACGCTAAGTGCTTCAAGAGGCGGAATACCAAAGCCTTCATAATAACTTGGAAAAACAAAGGCCTTACAGTTTTTCATAAGCCATTTTACCTGAGAGTCAGTTACATAGCCTAGCAATTTGACATTTGGAAGAGTTTGTAAGGTTGCAATATCATTACTTACAAAACCAGAAATAACTTTACCACTTATTGCAAACTTTTCTTCAGGGTGGGCAGCTGCATATTTTGCAATCCAGCCAAGATTCTTTCTTTTTTGAAGGGAACCAAGAGTGAAATAAAAAGTACCTGGAGTTAGAAAATCTGTGTCTGCTTCGACAGGCTCCAAGCTTATATCAGTAAAATGCTCCCAGCCGTTTGGAATTACTTCTATGCGCTTGTCTGGGACTTTATAGACTTTCTTAATCTGCTCGCGAGAAAAGTCGGATACGGTAAGTACTTTTATTGCATGACGGGTAATATTTCTGTAATTAAAGCAGCTGTATAAACGTACAAGTTTTTCTTTTTTAGAAATAAAATCCTGAGGATATTGCTTTGCATAAATATCGTGAATAAAACTGATTCCACAAGAACGTCCAAGCGGTGCAGTGTTACTAAAGTTAATTGCCCTTGCTCCAAGGCGTCTGCACCAGAAAGCAAACTGAAATAAATCCCAAAGAGGAAAGCTTTTTAGTGGCTTATCACTATAAATCAATTTGATGTTTTTATATTCTGGTATAGTCTTCGCGTTTGAAGGAATAATTATTCTTACATCATCTTCAGTCTGTAAAAGCAGATCCAGCCGCTTACAGGTTTCAAAAGCAAAGCGTTCAATTCCAGTGAGGTTGCGGCATAGAAAGTTGGGGTTAATCAGGTAAGTCATTAAAACAATTATAATTAATTAACTTGAAAATTGAAATGTATTTTGTTAGTATTTTTTTTAAGGTATAAAAATGAATATAGGCTCTGTTTTTTATAATATTTTTATAAATCCAATTGTAAATATTTTAGAAGTTTGTTTTAAAATAATCCAGGAAATCACAGATAGTAATGGAATTGCTATTATTGGTTTAAGTTTAGTTGTTTCAATCTGCTGTTTACCATTGTATATGGTTGCAGAAGCTTTGCAGGAAGAAGAAAGAAATATCCAGAAAAAACTTAAAAATGGTGTAGATAGAATTAAGCAGACATTTAAAGGTGATGAACAGTATATGATTCTTACCACTTACTACAAACAGAATCATTATCACCCCTTAATGGCCTTACGTTCTTCATATAGTCTGTTAATCCAGATACCATTTTTCATTGCAGCTTATACTTTTCTTTCTCACTTAAAGCCACTGAATGAATCTTCTTTTCTATTCATACAAAATCTTGGAGCTCCAGATCATTTATTTAAAATCAAAAGTTTTTACATAAATATATTACCTGTAACAATGACCTTAATTAATTGTGTTTCAGGAATAATATATTCAAAAGGTCATAATAAAAGTGAGAAAATTCAGATATTTGTTTCTGCTTTGTTATTTCTTGTACTTCTTTATAATTCACCGGCAGGATTAGTTGTTTACTGGACAATGAATAATGTTTTCAGTCTTGTAAAAAATGTTTTTTATAAAATTAAAAATCCTAAAAAAGTAATTAATATTTTATTATTAATAATCGGTAGTTGTGCTATTCTTTTGGGATTTATTATTGATACTAAAACCATTTATAAATTATTCATTATTCTTATTGGACTTTTCCTAATCTTGTCTAAATATATTTTAATTCTTGGAAATAATATTTCTAATAAGTTTATACAGGGAATAGGTATTGATAAGAAAAACAGATTCAGACTATTTATTATTTCTTCTGCAATACTAACAATTATCTGCGGCTTATTTATTCCTTCTAATCTTATTGAATCTGAAGTTGAACTATATTGTTACATAGATAAATATTCCTCTCCCTTTCCATTCATTATAATTACTTTCTTAAAAGCCCTTGGATATTTTGGAGTATGGTTTGGATTGTTTTATTCTTTATGCTCAGAACGTGGAAAAAATAATTTTACATTCCTTATGTTCTTATTATGCATTATTTCAATAGTTAATGTATTTTTCTTTTCGGGAAGTTATGGTCCTATACATCCATATTTAGTATTTATGCAGTCTCCAGATTTTATGGATGCAAAGAAATTCTTACTGATGTCTACAATAACAGTATTTGTTATTTCAATTATTATTCTTTTACTATTTACAAAAGTTAAAAAATATTTATTTCCAGTATGTGGAATCATTGTAGTATCTCTAAGTGTAATCACAATAAAAAATCTTGCAATTATAAAGAGTTCTTCAGATAAAATCCCGGCTCCAGAAGTTACAGATAATATTGAACCTGTATATCATTTATCAAAAACAGGTAAAAATGTAATTGTTGTTATGCAGGATAGAGCAATACCTTCATATTTCCAGGAATTTCTGGAAGAACGCCCTGATTTATATGAAGCCTATAAAGGATTTAAATTCTATCCTAACTGTGTTTCTTTTGGTAACTGTACAATGATTGGTACACCGGGTATTTTTGGAGGATATGACTATACTCCTTATGAAACAAATTTGATGGTTGATAAAACTATTAGAGAAAAAAGAAATGAAGCTATATTAACCATGCCGGTTTTATTTATGAATGAGGGCTATGACGTAACTGTTAGTGACATACCTTATGAAAACTTTTTGACATATCCGATAACTGATATGTATAAAGATTATCCTGAAATTCATAGAGAAAATGTAATAGGAAAATATACCAGCCTATGGTATAAAAATCATAATATTGAAAAGCTGGATATTTTAAGTTCAAGAATATCAAGAAATTTCATATTTTTTAGTTTCTTTAAAATTTTACCACCAGTTTTACGACCTGTAATTTATCATAGAGAGTATTGGGTTAGTGATGAAAATTTTGATAACTTTGAATCATTTATCAACAGTTATTCTATCATTGATTATTTAGATAAAATTGTAAAAATCAATAATAATAAAAACGGAAGTTTCATATTAGCAAATAACGAAGCCGTACATGAACCAATCTTATTGCAGTATCCTCAATATGTTCCGCAAAAGAATGTTACTGATATTGGTAATTCTAAAAGAAATGAAGATGGTGAATATCATGTAATGGCAGGTTGCTTCCTTAAATATTTAGATTTCTTTGATTACCTTAAAAAAGAAGGTGTATGGGATAATACAAAGATTATATTTGTATCAGATCATGGTTTTACTCATGAAACTGGAAATTATGATAATTCTAATCTTCCATTTTTAATTGATGATTATACTGCATTCTTAATGGTAAAAGATTTTAATGCTGATGATGAACCTTTACAAATTGATTATACCTTTATGACAAATGCAGATACGCCATATCTTGCTTTGAAAAATATTATTGATAATCCAAAAAATCCATTTACTGGAAATTTATTAAAGGTAGAAGACAAAGCACCATTAATGAAATTAGATATGGGCCCTGCTGTAAGTACAAGAATCAGAAACGATACAAAGTATCCTGTTAAAGATAATGAGTGGTGGGGCGTAAAAGAAAATATCTTTGAAAACAAAAACTGGTATCAATGGAAATTTGAAAAATAATTTATAAAGCGGAATCAAATTGATTCCGCTTCATTTTTTTAGAATGATTCTTTGAAGGCTTTGTGAGACGGATAATCATAAACTATATAGTATTCATCACTATAAACTTTTTTGCCTTTTTGAATTATTGTTTTAGTTTCATTATTATTTAACTGTTCTTGAGAAACAAGAAGGAAGATATGTTCATTGTCATAATCGGACTTGTAATATCTTTCTGGGGTAAGCCATTTATCATATTTATATTCATCGGTAAAAAATTCTTTACCATTTTCTTTTGTTCGATAAAGATTTCCAACTTCAACATTACCATTTGTAAGATATGAAATAATATTTGCATTCCAGAAAGAAGAATAACCAAATTTGTAATTTTTCTCAAGATAATTGCAGACTTTATATAAAGATTCATTCTCATCTGTTATGAAATAGTGCTGCACTGTGGCAAAGGAAGATGTGAAAATAAGAATTGCCATTACAGTTCCAAATCCATATCTTTTTAAATTGGAAATATTTGTATTAGAAAGAATTACAGCAAAGCAAGGGAAAATCATAATAAGAATAGGGTAGTAATATCTTTCAATAAGTTCTGTATGCAAATAAACAAAAGTATTAAAAAGGAAGCTTGAAATAAAGAAAAGAAAAAGAATTCTCTGTGATTGGCAAAGCTTGATTTTTAAGGAAGAAATTAAAAGAAGAACAAAGCTTGTTATTATTATATAAGCCAGAATATTTAGAGCTCCATTAGGAGTAAGAACTGCAATATTATCCTGATAGCCAAAGAAAGCAAGTAAAGAATGGAGAATATCTCTTAAAGAAATGTCTCCAAGTGTACAGAAACTAATTGTATTCCATTGTGAAAACTGAAATAAAGGCTGTAATACTATGTTATTACATACATAACCAGCACCAGATAAAAGAAGACCAATCATACTCAGTTTTATTGTATTTGTTTTGAGCCAGAATTCAGTAAAATTATTAATTTTACAATTTTCTTCTTTTTTAAGGCATTTGTCTGTTATCATTACAAGTGCTAGAGGAAATGTAAAAACCATTATATATCGGATTGATGAAAGTCCAGATAAGAAAGCCCAGACATAAAAGAGAATTGTATAAAATTTTTTATGCGAAATCTTTTCGTCAGAAATCAGCTTTATAAAAGTTCCAACATAAATCAGATTGAATATTGTATGAGGAATATAATAAGTACCCCAGGCGCCAACATACCAGGAAATTACAGAGAATGGTAAAACTGAAAGAATTGAGATTAAATACTTAATCCAGAATTCCTGAATATTGATTTGATGTAAAACAAAATAAACAGCAAAGAAAAGAAAAATAAGTGAAATAATTGAAGTCCAGAGTTTTGCAGTATTCCAGCTTTTGGTAAATAAAAAGGCAGGTGCAGTAACCAGTTGAGTATTAAATAAACGGATTTCTGTTGAATAATTCCAGTTACGAGGCCAAAATGTTTTGTTTAATACACATTCCTTTGCAAGAAGAATTTCAGATGCTAAATCTGAATCAACATGATTTACACTTCTGGTAGCAATACAATAAAAGGTAATAAATAAAACAGAAAAAAAGAAAACAGAGAGAATTATTATTTTATTACGATTCTCAAATTTATAAAAAAACAATGCTGTTACAACTATAGACAAAAAAGAAGGAATTATAAAAAAAGATTCAATTGTAGGAAGCCATTTTGTTAAATCAAATGAACGATGAAAAACTTTTTCTGATAAAATACTGTAAAAAAGATTTATGAAATCATGAGAAAAACAAATTAGAAGAGTTCCAATTAATAGACATAAAAATGAAAGGCTCATAAAAATATAGCTTTGCTTTTTTGTAAAATAATTCATAAAGGCTCCTTAAAATGTATTATATTATATATATCAGAATTCCTGAAAGAATTAAAACAATAGATAGATATTGTTTTAACGAAATTTTTTCTTTAAATATAATTCTGCTGAATACTATAACAAAAATATAGCTTGAAGTTTCAATTACCGGAACAAATGACAAAGGTACAAATTTAAGAGCAATTAAATCTATTAGAACAGCGCAGAAAAATAAAAAATATGCACTAATAACTTTAATGTTTAAATATTCTCTAATCCAGCTTGTATGTCTTTCTAAAGCAGATTTCTTTAATAATATTTGTGAAACAGCAGAGATAAATACTGAAAATAAAAGTAGGAGAACATATATCTTATTGTTCATTTTTTTGATCCTCAGTATTAGTGGCAGATGAAAGAAGAATAATACCAGTAATTATTATTACAGCTCCGACTATTTTTTTTAATGTAATATCTTCCTGAAAAAATAGAAAACTCCAGAACATTCCCCAGACAATTGTTGAAGCTTTGTTAGCTGTAGCAAATGAAAGTGGAATTACTTTTAAAACCTGCTGCCATACTATTGCATAAATAAACAGAATAAGTATGAGAATACAATAAAAAATGCAGAATTGAAGAGAAAGAAAATCATATTTTGCAGCAATCTTTCCAAGAACAGTGTAAAAACTGTAAATAAGAAAGCCTGCATGCATCAGCAAAAAAGAAGCAAGATTATTCTTTTTCATTTGTAGTATTTAATGTTTCCTTAATAATATATTTTGGCTGATTGTTTACAGTAAGGTAAACCTGGCCAAGGTAACGTCCAATAATTCCAAGTGAAACAAGAATTCCGCCACCTAAAACTAAAATAAGAATAACAAGGGTTGTCCATCCAGTTACATCAGCATTACCCATGAAATATTCAACTGCATATATGATTGCAAGAATTAATCCTACAAAAGCAGTAATAAAACCTGTATAGGATGCAATATTGAGAGGCATAGTAGAAAACCCAAAAAGCATTCTTAAAAATACTTTTATAGATTTTGCAAGATTATAATTACTTTTGCCAAGTTGGCGTTTGTGGTGTTCAATAGGAATTTGAGTAATATTTCTTGTCACTTGGAAAATAAGACCGTCAATATAAGGGAAAAGATTATTAAACTTAGTCATTTCCTGAACTACACCGCGGCATAAAATCTTAAAAGGGCTTAAATAAACTTCCTTCGGTTTTTGTAGAGCTATTTCACTAATTTTACCATTAAACCAGCTTCCAAGATTTTTCCAGAGCTTTTGTTTTTTTGTATCAAAATCAGCATAAACAACATCGTAGCCTTTCTGAGCTTCTTCATATAATTTTGGAATATCATATGGAGAATGCTGAAGGTCATCATCCATTATTATTACCCAGTTTCCGCGGGTATAATTTAAGCCCGTAAGAATAGCACTATCCTGGCCACCGTTTTTTCTAAGATTAATTCCAATTACATTTTTATTTTGAATACATACTTTTTTAATTTCGTCCCAGCTTGAATCACGGCTGCAGTCATTTACCATAATCTGTTCATAAGAAAAATCTTTTAATGCATCAGCAATCTGTCGACTTATTTCTGCAACACATTCATGGCTGTTGTAAACGGGAATTACAATTGAAATTTCAGGGCTTGTATCTGTACTTTTCATTTTTAGCATTTCTCCAGAAATGTTTTTATACAATTAATTACTTTATCCAGGTCTATAGGGGCCATATTGAAATAAAGTGGTAATCTTACAAGGCGTTCGCTTTCCTTGGTTGTGAATTCATCATTTCCATCGAAACGTCCGTATTTAATTCCAGCAGGGGCAGAGTGTAAAGGAATATAATGGAAAACAGTAAGAATATCATTTTCTTTCATGTATGAAATAAAGGCAGAACGTTCTTTAATATCCTTAAATTTGATATAGAACATATGGGCATTATGAACACAATCAGATGGAATAATAGGTAAAGAAATCAATCCTTTATCTTCATAAGGCTTAAAGGCTTTATAATATGCATTCCAGATATCCATTCTTTCATTCTGAATTTTATCTGATTCTTCAAACTGAGCCCAAAGATATGCTGCATTTAGGTCACTTGGAAGATAGCTTGAACCATAATCTCGCCAGGTATATTTATCAATCTGCCCACGAATAAACTTACTGCGGTCAGTTCCTTTTTCTCGGATAATTTCTGCCCGTTCAAAATCTTCTGTATTAGTATTGATAATGATGGCTCCGCCTTCACCCATACTAAAATTTTTTGTTTCATGAAAAGAAAGACAACCAAAGTCACCAATAGTTCCCAGTTGTTTGCCTTTATAAGTAGAGCAAATTGCTTGTGCAGCATCTTCAACAACTTTAAGGTTATGTCGATGAGCAATATCTATAATTGTATCCATTTCGCATGCAATACCTGCATAATGAACTGGAACAATTACTTTTGTTTTATCTGTGATTGCAGCTTCAATTTTTTTCTCGTCTATGTTCATTGTATCAGGACGGATATCAACAAATACAAGTGTTGCACCGCGCTGAACAAAAGCATCAGCTGTAGAACAAAATGTATATGAGGGGAGAATAATTTCATCACCTGGTTTTATATCGCAAAGTACAGCTGCCATTTCAAGTGCAGAGGTACATGATGTAGTTAATAATACTTTATGACCATCAAGATGCTTTTCGAGCCATTCATTACAATTTTTTGTGAATTGCCCATCTCCGCAAATTTTATGAGAATCAATAGCCTGTTGAATATAAGTAATTTCTTTTCCTGTTACTGGTGGTACGTTAAAATGAATCATATAAAATCACCTTTATATATTAATTTATTAGTCTCTTGTAAACAAATCCCTAGTATAAACTATATCTTTACAATCCTGCAGGTCATCAGCCATGCGGTTTGCGAGAATTACGTCGCTGTTTGCTTTAAAGGCTTCCAGACTGTGTTCAACACGGAAATGTTCAAAATCATCAGCTGAAAGAGTCGGCTCATAAATTACAACTTCGACACCTTCTCCGCGGAGAATCTTCATAATATCCTGAATTGAACTCTGGCGGAAGTTATCGCTGTTAGCCTTCATTGTAAGTCGGTAAATACCAACTGTTTTTGGCTTTTTAGAAAGTATCTGATTTGCGATAAATTCTTTACGTGTACGGTTTGAATCAACAATTGCCTGAATAAGATTTTGTGGAACAGAATTGAAATTGGCAAGCAGCTGTTTTGTATCTTTAGGAAGACAGTAGCCGCCGTAACCAAAACTTGGGTTATTGTAAAAATCACCAATGCGAGGATCAAGGCTGATTCCCTGAATAATCTGTTTTGTGTTAAGGCCACGAACTTCTGCATAAGTATCAAGCTCATTAAAATATGCAACGCGTAGGGCAAGATAAGTGTTTGCAAAAAGTTTGATGGCTTCTGCTTCTGTACAGTTTGGTGTGAGAACCTCAACATCTTTTTTGATTGCACCCTGATGGAGTAGTTCTGCGAACTCAGAAGCTTTAGAAGAAAGCTCTGGTTTATCTTTAGGATAACTTACTACAATGCGGCTAGGGTAGAGATTGTCATAAAGAGCGAGTCCTTCGCGTAAAAATTCAGGGCTAAAAAGTATGTTCTTTATATTAAACTTTTGAATGATACTTTCTGTGTATCCAACTGGAATTGTTGATTTGATTACGACAGTTGTATCAGGACACTTTTCTTCTACAATCTTCAAAACAGCTTCAATAGATGATGTATCAAAAAAGTTCTTTTCAGAATCATAATTTGTAGGAGTTGCAATAACAACATAATCTGGAGAATCGTAAGCAAGGTTTGTATCACAAGTAGCCTTAAGATTAAGTGGCTTTGTTGCAAGGTATTCTGAAATCTCCTTATCTACAATTGGAGACTTTTTATTGTTGATTAAATCAACCTTGTTCTGCATGATATCGCAGGCAATAACATCATTATGCTGCGCCAAAAGAATAGAAATTGAAAGGCCTACGTAGCCTGTTCCTGCAACTGTAATTTTCATAATTTCATTTTAACGCTTTTGTTCTGTTTTTTCTACTAATTCAATAAATTGATTAGTGATGTTTTCCCATTCGCGATTTTTAAGATCAAAGGTATAATCCTTCGAACCGGATTTGACAGCTTCGCGAACAGCAGAAATAAAATCATCATAAGTATAGGTGACTACGGCGCCTGCTTCAGTAAGTTTAGGTGTGTCGCAGTAGGCAACAATTGGCTTGCGGGTAGCCATAGCCTGATAGTATTTTGCTGTAATTCCAAGGGGGCGATCCTTATAGAAATCAGTTACATAAGGAACCATAACAACAGAACAATTTGTAATCCAGGCTGGGACTTCTGCGGGCTTTATGCCAGGAACATAAAAGAGATTTGAATATGATGTTACTTTATTCTGGATTTCTTGAGGCGGATAGTTAGGGCAAACTACAATATAATTAAAATCAGGATTTTCATCTGCGGCCTTAAAGAGAAGCGGCCATTCAACTTCCCAAGCCCCAACATAAAGAATTGTATTTTCCTTCTGAAGAAGCTCTGGCACAGGGTATGATTTTTTATACGAGTTGATATCAATTCCATTAGAGAGGATTGTGTACTTAACTCGACTCTCAAAATCAGGTACAGACTTTCTATAAGCTTCAAGTCCTTCCTTATTAACAAGAATATTGAGATCTGCAGAATAAAGCATGTGTTGTTCAAGTTTCTTTACACGTTCAGGAATAGAGGCATAAACCATAGGATCACTAGGGCGGTAAATCATCTTAGCAGCAGGAAAAAGTTTTCTGAGTTTATCGATATAAGCAACACCTTCGCAGGATTCAAAAACAAAACAGTCAGTGACGGAAAGGAACTTCTTGCAGAAATGCTTAAAGCTTCGTAAGGAATGAGTGAGCATAAAGTTCATAAAGCCGGCCGGTAAAAAACGGCCGGCAGAATCAGGCAGGCGCAGAGTAGGGAAAGTAACATTAAGAATATCGTGTCCGCAAAAATCATAATGCTTGCCTTTTTTGAGCATGTTGATTACAGACTTATTCAACTGTTCGCGTTTCATAAAAAGCCCGTAGTATGGACGTGGAAAAGAAAAAAATACAGTTTCAATTCCGGCCGCCGCAGTAGCTTCTGCAAACTTATGAAAGCCGCCTTGTCGTTTTGTGTCCCAGTTATGGGTGGTTATGAAAGTTATTTTGTGCATTATTTACTTAGATCCTGGGTATTCAAATTATTGAATTTATAATATTCGTTCGATTGCCTGTTTATAATAATTTTTTGAAATTATATCATAAAATATTTAAAAATTAAATCTCATTTTTTATTTAAAGTTTATAAAAAACATGTGTTAAAAGTGAGTTAATATTTTATTATTCGCTTTTCTCTCACTTGAAAATGATTTAAGAGTAGAAAATAAATGATTTTAGTTTTATTGCACAATAATTATTCTTAATTTAGATAGATTAAACAATAAAACTTCTTATTTATAATATAGCAAAAAATTTATTTAATATGTTATATTAGATAATAATGGAGTTATACAAATATGTCAGAATTAATTGACTTTATAATAGGAGCTGATCTTTTTCCAAATGAAGAAAATGAATTCATTTTTGATGAAGGTATTATTAATAAATTAGTTGGAGACAAACTTGCTTCCAGACTCTGCGCATCAGATTTCCGCATATATAATCTAGAAGGTGCTTTGACAGATGAAAAATCTCCAATCCAAAAATCGGGACCTATTATATCTGCTTCGGAAAATACAATTAAAGGAATAAAAGCTCTTATGCCAGACTTACTTGTGCTTTCTAACAATCATATTCTTGATGAAGGACAGGTAGGAATTGAACATACTGTTTCTGCATTAAAGAAAAATAATATTTCCTATATAGGAGTAGGAAAAAATGAATTAGAACGCCGTATGCCTTTTATATTTGAAAAAAATGGCATAAAAGTTGGAATTTATAATTGTTGTGAACATGAATTTTCTGTAGTAGAAGAAGGCAAATGGGGAGCTAATCCTTATGATCCACTTTATGTTTTTGATGATGTATCAAATCTTAAAAAGAAATGTAAGTTTGTAATAGTACTTTATCATGGCGGAAAAGAATACTTTCGTTATCCATCGCCTCTTATTATGAAGGTTTTTCATAAATTTGCTGAATGTGGTGCAGATGCAGTGTTAGCGCAACATACTCACTGTATTGGAACTTTTGAGAAGTATAATAACAGCCTTCTCGTATATGGACAAGGAAACTTTTTATTTGATACTGAAGTTTCGGATTTCGTTAATACAGGATTATTAATACAATTATTATTCTCCTCTGATAATACGATGAAATATGAATTTATACCAGTTTGTAAAGATAAAAATGTTACTAGAATTGCAACAGAAGATGAAAAATCAGAAATCTTAAAAGCTATGGAAAATCGTTCTAAAGTTTTGAGTAATAACACATTTATTGCGAATGAATATAAAAAAAAGTCTCAAGAATATTTACGTGGTTATTTGCTTAATATGCATGTTGGAACAAAAATTGACACAATATTTATTCGTTTATTTTTGAAATTTCCAAAAAAAATCAGAGGCAAATTTTTCAAAAAGACTGTGAATAAACTTCTTGCAACCAGAAATTATTTTGATTGTGAAGCTCATAGAGAATTGATGCTTGCAGGATTAAATAATCTTCTTGAAATATGATGTTGTTTTTTTCTTTGTGATTTGGTAAATATTATATATGTCTGAATTATTTTCCGTTTTAATCGCTAACCATAATCGTGGTCCTTTTATAAAAGAATGTCTTGAGAGCGTTATAAAACAATCATACACAAATTGGGAAATTATTTTTGTCGACGATTGTTCAACAGACAATTCTGTAGAAGTCTTCAATTCAATTGCTAAATCAGATTCACGTTTTAAGTTATTTAAGAATAAAGAGAATAGTGGATGTGGATTTACTAAAAAAAGATGTATAGACCTTGCTTCTGGTTCTGTTTGTGGTTTTCTAGATTCTGATGATGTTATTACTACTGATGCAATTGAGTTAATGATGAATGTTCATATTGAACATCCTGAAGTAAGCTTAATAGGTTCAAGAAGAATATATTGTGATGAAAATTTAAAAATATATGATGTAGAACCTCCTATAGGAGAGGCAGCAAAACATTTTAAATCACAACTTGATAATCCTTTTTTTATAAATCATTTTGTTACATTTAAAAAAGCTGCTTATGAAAAATCACCAGGTCAAGATCCATTCCTAAAAAAAGCAGTTGATCAAGATTTGTATTACAAGCTTGAAGAACAGGGAAAAGTTGCTTTTATTGATAAACCTTTGTATTACTATAGGCATAGTTCTGCAAGTATTTCTCTTTTCGCTAATAATTATAAAGCTGAAGCTTGGCATTTAATTGTAATATTTGAAACATGTAAACGCAGAGGATTAAATTTTGATGACTATTGCGGTCTAATGAAAAAGACAAAATCACGAAAAGAGAAACTTATAAATTTGATTTTTACTCCATATCAGAAGACAAAAGAATCAATAAAAGCATTGCGGAACAGACGCAGATTTAATAAAGAAAAAAATGAACTCTCTCCTGAAGTTATATTCCCTTAAAGAGAAAATGATATGTAGAGTTTTCTGGTAACATCGAATAATCCTCTTTCCAGGAAAGCTTAAATATACTTGTAGTTTTATATAAATTATTTATTATTTCAGGATTATATTTCTCTAATAATTGTTTTTGTAAATCTGAAACACCAGGATTATTAACAGGAATATCATCTAAAATACTATGGATTTTAGGATCATATTTATACAAAAAGGCGATGATATGGTCAATTAAAAAATAATCGATAAGGAAATTATTCTCTTTCCAATATTCACAGAAAAATTGAAATACTTTTTGTGCAAAATAACTATTTTTTTTACAAATCCAAAAATATGCTGTCCATCTTCTATTGGAAATATTATATTTATTACCATTATTGTTTTTTATAGAATATACTTCCATATCAAATAATTCCTCAGATAGAGGTTTCGTTAACCAAATTGTTGAATCTATCCATGCGCCTCCATGTTGACTTAATAAAGCAAATCGAAGAATATCAGAAAAGTTTTGCTTTGTAATTATTCCATTTTTATATTTTGTTATTATATATTCCGGTATTTTTGCGTAAGTCAACATGTTGTTTTCATCAAGAATAATTAATTTATGGTTTTCTGATTGTTTTTTTAAGTTATTAATACAGTTTTTTACTAATTCGGGGGCACTATCATATCCTTGAAACCAGCATACCCACATATAATTAGAACAATTAATATCATTTGTAAAATGGTATTGATCTAATGATTTAGTAATTAGAAATTTATAATGTTTTTTTAAATAGTACTGTATCGACTGTAAATACATGTGATTGAAAAATATTGAAAGAGTTCTTAAAAAAAATATTGAAGAAATTTTTGTTGATATTCTTTCTAAAATCTTAAATATTTTTGAAATATTGTTCATGGTTTTATTTTTCCCTTAGTTTAAATTTTATTTTTTTATAACATATAATAAAAGTTTCATTTTTTGTAATTAAACTTAATATAAAATATACAAAAATACCAACAATAAAACCAATTATAATTTGTAATAATTCTGATTTTATAAATCTTATAGTTATAAAAATACTAATAACCATAATGATTGTATATATAACAGATGGAAGTACAGCTTTTAATTGTTTAAGAAAAGAAATTTTCACGTAATAATGAGTCATAATTGATGAAAATAAAAAAGAAAAGAACATAAAAATTGCTCTAGTAATACACATTATTTTTAATCCAAATGGAATTGATGCAAATAAAGTTATAATTGCAATTGGTTTTGTTATAATCTCTATTTTTAAAGCTGCACCGGTTAATCCTTTTGAAAAAAGAAAATTATTATTAACATCTATTAGAGGAAGCCATAATGCACCAAAACAAAGAACTTGTAAGATAGGAATACAATCAAACCATTTCTCTTTAAGGAGAAGTAAAATAAGTGGTTTTGAGAGAATTGCCATTCCTCCTAGTAAAGGTGTCAAGAAATATGCTTCAAAGGAAATAATTTTTAAAAATATTTGACTAGACTTATCTTCATTCGATTGAATTTCAGATAGTAATGGATAGGCAACTTTCATAAGGATTTGAGAAATTACTGTTGGGGGCATTTCAGAGAAATTCTTTCCCCTATTATAAATCCCTACATCATAAGGAGTGAGTTTTTTCCCAATTACTAAAGTGTACATGTTATTATAAATTGTATTTACAATATTTGATAATAATATTTTATATCCAAAAGAAAAAATATGATGAAATGAAGCTTTTGAAAATTTTGAATGAGGAATCCAGTGTTCATAACATATATAAAGAAGAGATGATAGTGCACTTTCAATTAATCCATAAAAAACAAGAGCCCATACACCAAATCCTATCTTTGCAAAATAAATACTTATTATACCTGTTACTAAAAGTGAAATAATTGAAATAATAGCCTGTGCTTTAAAGTTAAATGATATTGTTAAACGTGTTCGTTGAACCATTGAAAATGAGTTGATTATTAACGTAAGTGAATAAACTCTTGTAATCTTTTTTAATAATGGTATTTTATAAAATTCTGAAATAAAAGGTGCAGTAAAAAATAGAATTATATAAAGAATAAATCCAGTAAAAATATTTATATAAAAAGCTGTTGAAAAATCTTCTTCAGTACGATCTTGTTTTTGAATTAATGCATAACCTATACCAGCACTTAATATCATAGATGATAATTCCATAAAAATGCCAAGCATTCCTATAATGCCATAATCATTTGGAACAAGAAGACGTGCAATAATAATTCCTAAAATAAATTGAAGAGACTGTTTTCCAATTTTCTCTATTGTTGCCCAAATGATACTTTGGGTTGTGTTTATTACTTTTTCCATTTTATTATATATAATCTGCAATATTAATATTTAATTGATTTTGAATCGCTTTTATACTAATATCATTTTGATTGCCATTATCAATATTTAAATGCATTAATGCAGTATTTTGTGTCTTTCGAACAGTTAAATCCTCATCTAAATTTGATTCTACAAATACAACTTTTGTCTTATTTAAAATTTCCATGTACTTTAACCAAATATCATCTGTTCTTAGACAGGTATTTATAATTATTTGTTTATCGAAAGCTGTATTAGATAAAGATTTTGGAGGATATAAAACTCCACCAACACCAATAGCCATTAATGAATGCGATGGAGTTGAAAGTTTTTTATATTCAAAAATAAAATCATTATATGAATTTAATTCATTATTATCTTTTTTTGTTATTAGAGTAACTCTTCTAGCTGAAACAGCATCTGGAAATTTTTTATAAGAGTTATATAAATCTTCAATCATATGTTTTTCATAAATTGTATCATCATCAATTGTTATAATGATTTTATCAGAGAATTCTTGCATCGCATAAAAATACTTTTTATGAGGTTTTAAATCTTCATTGCTAGTTCTTATGACTAATCGGGATTTTGTATATTTTAATAATTTGTTAGGAATAATATTAGGATCTGTATCATTTCCTAACCACAATATAATTTTTTCTGGTAGAAGTGTTTGATGTAATATTGAACGAATAACTAAATTTACTCTTAGCAATCTCGCTGGATACGTGGTTAATGAAACAATAAGATTTGGAATTGTTTTTCTTTTTTTAATACAAGGAATATACAGTCTTAATTCTGTTTTTAATCTCTTTAAAATTCTATTTAATAAATTCACTTAGACCTCTAAAAAATATTTTATTCCAATATGTTTAATTTTATAACAGATGCAAAAAAAAATAAATATTAAACTTCTAGTTTATAGAATTACTCTTTAGATTTTACAAATAATATATACTGTGATATATTTCTTTTATGAATATTATTAATAAAACTTTAAGATTATTAAAACAATCTGGTGTAAAATATACATTTTTTTATATACTAAAAAAGGGTGGTATAATTGAAGAAGTACCAATTAAACTTTTATTGGAGCGACAAAATTTCTATAAAAACTTATCCTTTGAAGAACAAAAAGAAGAATTAGCTTTTTCTTACAAAAATTCATTAAAAAAAGAAATAAATTTAATAACCCCACAAACATTTAGTGAAAAGATTCAATGGCTTAAATTATATGATTCAACAAAAATAAAAGCTGATTTATCTGATAAATATTTGGCACCTAAATTAATAAAAAAACAGTTTGAAAATCGTATAAATATTATTCCACAATTGGGAGTTTGGAATAATGCTGAAGAAATTGATTTTGATAAATTACCAGAAAAATTTGTATTAAAATGCAATCATGGTTCTGCCATGAATATAATAGTTAAAAATAAACAGAATTTAAATATTCCTAAAACACGTAAAAAATTAAATAATTGGTTAAAAATAGATTATGCATATGTAAATGGTATGTATGAGAATCATTATACTTTTATAGACAGAAAAATAATTGCAGAACAATTCATAGAAGAGATGGATGGAAATCTTCATGATTATAAATTTCATTGTTTTAATGGAGTCCCTAAATATATCGAATTTATTGGGGATAGAATTTCAAATACTCATACTATTCATTCTTCAATTTATACAACTGATTGGATAAGAACAGATATATGTTTTAATTCAGATACACCATACTTAAATGATTACGAAAAACCTGAAAAACTTAATGATATGATTGAACTTGCAAAAGAAATGTCAAAACCTTTTACATATGTTCGAGTTGATTTCTATTATATTAATAATAAAATATATTTTGGTGAAATTACTTTTACCCCTGATTCTGGATTTATAAAATTCAATAATGATAAAATTGATAAACAGTGGGGAGAATGGATTATAATTTCACAAAAAAATTAAAAGTTATATTTTAATGCGGCATTGAATTTAAAACCATGTGTTGGGTCATTGTTTTCAAAATCATTATATTGTAATTTCATAAATGCAATTCCAAAATTTCCAGAAAAGTTTTCCATAAAGAATAATTCCTGTTCTAATGCAATAAACAAATATGTTTTTAATGATTGTGTATGTCTATTTTCATCGGTTACTGCTGCACCCACAGCCTGAGAGAATAAATAATTATTATCAGGACAAGATCTATGAAAATATAGGAATGTAGAACCTTTAGGATAATATATTTTTATACCTACAAATTGACTATTTCCTGCATATCCAGTACCTGCTCCAAGAATTTGTCCTTTATTTGTGTATCCATGAATAATTCCACCGTGTGAATAAAAACCACCATAGGGCCATTGAAATTGAAAATCTTGAGACATTTCAAAATTATTAAATTCTAAAAACAATTCACCTCGTATTTTTCTAGAAGTACTTATTGGCAGAATTTGTTTCATGCCTATTGTAAAAATTGCTGTATGAAATAAATCTACAGAATAACGAGTAGGAAAATCATCGATTCCATATTCACCGTATACTTCAAAACCTATTTTATTAAATTTCCAGTCAATAAAAAGGGTAACCTTTCCGTCTTCACCATCACCAACCCAATCATTAGCTTTGGACATTGTTATAAATCTTGCTAAATACTTTAAATTTTTAGTTTTCCAAGTCGTAACGTATATCCTGTTCATTCCAATTGTAATGTTAGGTATAAATGAAGGGGCAAAGGAAGCTGACATGGCCGTCAACATTCTTCTATCGTTTGTTGAATTATTATCAAAATAACTTGATTCTTCTAACATACCTACCCAGATTCTTCCTTCGATATCTCCAATGTAATAGTTTATAAAAGGAAGGGTAATTTGAGTACGTCTTAAACCAATATCAAGTTTTGGATAAGAAGGTGCGTTATTGCTTCCAAGCATAGGATTCAACCATGCAGGTCCTAACCATGGATTTTGAGTTCCAAATCCAATAGTAAAAGATTTCCAGTTCCAACGAATTTCGGAATCACCCCAATCATATGTCCAAAAGGAAGAATCTCCATATCTTTGAACTAAATCAATATTTGATCTCCAGAAATAACTATGACTATCTTCATATGCACCTGGTAAATAATCATAATCTTTATTCTGCATCCAACTAACCTGCGGCTTAAAAGTCAACTCAAATCCATACCCCTCAAGCCTTACTCCTGCAGTCAGCGCTGTATTATAGCCACGGCCCTGCCACAATGCTCCATCGTTTTGCCCATAAGGTGCTGCTGTATTATAACTATTAAACCATTCCGGGCCATAGACTCGTGCAACTAACCCCTGATTTATGCCTCTCATAAACCAGGGGTCTACCGGATTTGAAGCCTGCCACAGTGTATATCTTGTTCCAAGATTGATTTTTTTCCAGATATTTGCGTCGCTTTCTGCGCCGTCTGCACGAACTTTGGTAAAAGTGCCATCTTCATTTTCTTCGAAGTTTTCTACTTCCTTAAAGTTCCATACGCTGTCGCTCAAAGTGCGGTAACCAAGGGTAGGGCGTTCTACGACTCCGTTTAGCGAAAGAAAGTCGTAGTATTCTTCTTCCACACTTTTTAGGGCTTCCTGAGCTGTAAGCGTAAGGGGAAAGAGGCAGAAAATCAAAACTGATATAAAAATCTTAAGTGCTGATTTTTTCATAAATCTCTCTTGATTATAGCGGATTAAAACGCTCGCTTTTCATAAACTTTTCAAGACTGCTTTTCCATTCTGGAATTTTGAGTTTAAGAGCCTTTGAGATTTTTTCCTTGCTGAGAACAGAATATGCAGGACGCTGAACTGCAGCTCCGTATTCTTCTGTTGTACAAGGCATTACCTGGCAGTCCTGAGTAATTCTTCCGGTTTTATGTCCAAGTCGGTAAATCTCTGAAGCAAACTCGTACCAGTTGGTTTGTCCTTCATTAGTAAAATGATAGATTCCGTAAGCAGGTGCGCTGTTCTTTCCAAAGAAGGATTTTGCATTATCATTTTTGTCTATAAAGCGGAGGATTGCAGCAGCCAGGTCTGGTGCATAAGTTGGTGTTCCAAATTGGTCGTTTACCACGCGGATCTGGTCATGGCTGTTCATAAGCTTTGTCATTGTGTATACAAAATTGCGTCCATCAAAGCCATAGAGCCATGCAGTGCGAATAATGTAGTAAGTATTCATCTCCTTCATTATCGCATCTTCGCCAGCTGCTTTAGTTTTTCCGTATACTCCAAGCGGAGCTTTAGGCATATCCTCGGTATATGGAGAGCTTCCGTTGCCGCCAAATACATAATCAGTTGAAATATGAATAAGCTTGGCGCCAATAGAGCGGGCAACACGTGCAATATTAAGAGGGCCGTCTGCATTAAGCTTTTCAGCAAGCTCAGTATCTTCTTCTGCCTTGTCTACATTTGTGTAGGCAGAGCAGTTAATAATCCATTTGATTTTGCGGTCGCCCTTAGGGAGATCTGAAGGGAAATAAGCGGCAGTTTCAATCTTGTTTGTAAAATCAAGAAGTGCCTGAGGATCTGTTATATCAACTTCCTTGTCTGTACCAACCCAAGGTAATTTTTTTTCATCAAGCTGCTTTGCAACCTCACTTCCAAGCATACCTTTGCAACCGATTAACCAGATCATTTTCTTCCCCTTAAAATTTCTTAAAAATAAATGAACAGAATGTATTGATTCTGTTTATAAATGATGTTTGAATTCGCTCTGTAAAGAACGGAACTCTAGGTGCATTTACACCACCAATGCCATAAAGTACCCAGTTATCTCCGTCTCTGAATAAGAGAATACAGATTTTCATTTTACGTGGCCATACACAGTCAAATTTGTCCAGATAGCGAAGCTTGTTTGTGTTAACTGCTGTATAAAGAATAGAATCACTTGCTCTTGTAAGTTCAATATCTTCTTTTACAAGGTCAAAAGGCTCCATAATAAGGTCTGCCTTAATGCTTTTTCCATCTGCACGTTCAACTGTTTCAACAATTTCTGCTGAATCATAAAGATTATACCAGGCTTCTGCACGAACAGAATAATAAGGAATACCGGCATATTCAGGTACGTTGTTCAAAAGCTTTTCAAGACGCTGAGGAAGGTCTTCGTTACCCTTATATGGCTTAATCTGAATAACTTCTGCAAGATATTTAGGATTTAAATTATGAATTTCTGCAAGAAGACTGTCGCCAAGAGTAGTTTCACCCTTTTTAAGGCTGATAAATTTTTCATAATTGATGTTTTTAATGAGGATTTCACCTGTGCTAAGCTGATTTCTTTCATCAACGGTGAGTTTACTGTTAAAAGGATCGGCAATGGCTGTAGAAAGAAGAGAAATTAAAACAAAAGCGGTACAAAGAATCTTTTTCATATTGTCCTCCTATTATATTCTAAAACACCCAAACATTCAATTAATTACACTGCGTGGCAATCTATTTTGCAAGTAAATCAAACATGTGCTATAATAATTTATTATGATTTCAAAGAAAGTTAAAGATATTGTTGAAAGTCCTTCTAACGGTGTAATCCGCAAGATGTTTGAAGAAGGCGCCATTCTTAAGCAGAAATACGGCGCAGATAAAGTATACGATTTTAGTATTGGTAATCCAGATCTGGATCCTCCTCAGAAGGTTGTAGATGCTGTTCGCGAAGTTGCAGCTGATACAACACATCTCCGTCATGGTTATATGCCAAACGCAGGCTATCCGGAAACTCGTGCTGCTATGGCTGCAAAAACAACTAAAGAACAGGGCGTTCCAGTTACTGCAGACTGTGTAGTTATGGAAGTAGGTGCGGGTGGTGCACTTAATGTTATTCTTAAAGCACTCCTCAATGCCGGAGAAGAAATTGTTATTCCATGCCCATATTTTGCTGAATATAACAACTATGTTCATAATCACGATGGTGAAGTTGTTCCTGTAAAGACTAAAACTGATTTTTCCCTTGATATTGATGCTATAAAAGCTGCACTTGGTCCTAAAACTGCAGCTGTCCTCATCAATTCACCAAACAATCCAAGTGGCCGTATTTATGATGAAGCTGATATTCTTGCTCTTACAGCTGCTCTTAAAGAGTTTGGGGCAAAAACAGGCCGTTATCCTTACCTGATTTGTGATGAACCTTACCGCGATATTACTTATGGCAAAAAGGTCGCTACAGTTTTCGATAAATACGAATATGCTGTAATTGCTACTTCTTTTGCTAAGAACCTTAGTGTTCCTGGCGAGCGTGTCGGTTATGTCTGTATTAATCCGGCATGTCCGGAAAAAGCTGATTTTATGGCAGCCGCTATATTCTGTACCCGTGTTCTTGGTTATGTAAACTGCCCGGCCTTTTTCCAGAAGGTTATTGCAAAGAGCTGGGATGCTGAATGCGATTTTTCTACCTACGAAAAGCGCATGAAAGAAATCTGCGAGGTTATGGACTATGCAGGTCTTCAGTATGCAAAACCGGAAGGAGCCTTCTACCTTTGGGTAAAATGCCCTGACAAGTGGAATGATGATGATATGGCATTTACAAATCATCTTAAAAAATACAATATTCTCTGCGCACCAGGAAGCGGCTTTGCCGGTAAGGGCTGGTTCAGAATTGCTTACTGCTGCTCAGAACAGTCAATAATCAACAGTAAAGAGGCCTTCTACAAGGCCGTTCATGAAGATTAGGAGAAACTTATGAAAATTTTAATGGTAACTTCGGAAACAGTTCCTTTTGCTAAAACCGGCGGACTCGCAGACGCAGTTTCTGCACTCGCTATTAATCTTAGAAAACAGGGGCACGATGTACGCATTGTAATGCCACGTTATTATAAAATTGACCGTAATAAGCTAAAGGCAATAGATGCTCCTCTTGCTGTTGCTGCTGGTACCATTGAAACCTGGGTAAAAATTTACGAAGCTCCGCTTCCCGGAACTGATGTTCCTGTTTATTTTATTGACCACGAGCAGTGCTTTGGCCGCGATGGTATTTATGGTACTAAGGCTGAACCTGATTTTCATGATAACCCATACCGTTCGGCTGTATTATGCCACGGTGCCTTCCAGCTTTGCCGTATGCTCGGCTGGTATCCTGATATTATGCATGCTCACGACTGGTTCTGTTGTCTGGTCCCTGTGCTTTTGAAACATGTTTGCCGTAATGGATATTTTGCTCACACAGCAAGTGTTATGACAATTCATAACCTCGGCTATCAGGGCTGGTACAGTAAAGATTCATTCCCGGCTCTAGGTGTAGACTGGAATCTTTACCATGGCGCAGGCTTTGAACGAAATGGCAGTATAAACCTTCTTCAGGCTGGAATTTCATGTGCAGATATGATTACAACTGTTTCTCCAACTTATGCCGGTGAAATGCAGAGCGTAGAAGGCGGATTTGGTCTGGATGGTCTTTTAAGAGTTCGTTCAGACGTAGTTCGCGGTGTTCTCAACGGCTGCGACCTCGAAACCTGGAATCCTAAAACAGATAAGCTTCTTCCTGCAAACTTTGATTACAAAGATTTAAGTGGAAAAGCAAAGTGTAAGGAAGCACTCCAGAAACGCATGGGCCTCCCTGTAAAAAAGGATGTGCCAGTAATTGGTATTGTAACCCGCCTTGCAGATCAGAAAGGTATTGCTGAAGTATTTGCTCCATCTTATGGAAGCATTTACAGTATCTGTACAAATATGGATGTTCAATTTGCAATTCTCGGAAGTGGCGAAAAGTGGTGTGAAGACGAAATTAATTCGCTCCAGGCAAAGCTTCCAAATCTTCGTGCATACATCGGTTATGACGAAAGCCTCAGCCACTTAATTGAAGCTGGCTCCGACTTTTTCTTAATGCCTTCACGTTATGAACCTTGTGGCTTAAACCAGATGTACTCAATGCTTTATGGAACTCTCCCAATCGTACGCCGCACTGGTGGTCTTGCAGATACAGTAGAGCAGTATAATCAGGAAAATGGAGATGGAACAGGCTTCCTCTTTGACGCGCTCACTCCGGGTGCCGTATACGACACTACAGGCTGGGCAGTATGGGCATACTACAACAAAAAGGATCATATCAAAAAGATGCAGGTTCGCGGTATGCAGAAGAATTTCAGCTGGGATACCAGCGCTCAGAACTACGTTGGAATCTATTCCGACGCACTCTGGCGTGGCTGCGGCATAAATACCGCGGACTGGAAATAGATTTAGAATTCGTACCACTGGTCATCTTTTGTAAGATACCAGTCGCCAAGCAGCTTTGAATCAATTGTACCGCACCACGAGATGCTTCCGTTTGAATTCAAAATAACCGCACGCTTTGAATTAACTCCAATTGTTTTTGGGATTGAAGCAGAGCGGTTATAAGCAAAGCGCTTTTTTGTAGAAAGATTATAGCAGTAAACCTTGTTACGTCCGATGTTTGTAAACAGGGTATTTCCATTCAAATAAGTAAATGCCTCTGCATCCTCTTCTGCAAACTTCAAAATATTTGTCATCTGCTTTGTATAAACATTGAATGAGAATACATAAGTGTTGCGTCCTGTATCATCAGAAATAATATTCAAACCGTAAATTGTCTTTCCATCTGTACTAAAAGCGTAGGTTACATTTCCCTTAATGCTTAGTGGAACTGTTTCCATAGTTTCCGGATTTACTGTAAGCAGTGGAGTCTGTGGATTTGTTGCAGCTGATTTTGCAATGTAAACCAGCTTATTGTTCATATAAACTGCATCCTGAATACCGGTTCCAGAATATATTTCTGTTAGTTTTCCGTCCTGAATATCATAAAGATTTACAACAGAATTACTTTCAATTTCAATAAGGTAATCTTTTCCTTCAACAGAACAGAGTCTTACCTTTTGAACTGTACTTTTAGGTGTAAATAAAACGGTAGAAGTTTTTCTATCAAGATTCAAAAGCTTAACAGGGTCTTTTTCAGACTGACTCCAGAGAATAACAGAGTTTCCATTATATGAAATGATGTTAGTTTCACCTTCTGTTGAAATCAGCTTTGAAATTACATCTGTGTCATAAGAGGTACTGTAAACTGCATTTGTAGTAAGGAAGTAGAAATCAGATTCAGCTGGAGCAACATCGTAAATCTTAGAGTAAGTGTTTTCTGTAAGCTCATACATTGTATTAGTTGTAATTGTTGCTTCAACTTCACTCTTATAAACCGAACCGTTTTTACCGCCAAAGTAAATGTTTGCTGCATCCTTTCTTGCTGCAGTTATAATTCCAGAACCACGTGGGCCCTTAAGTGTTTTTACAAGGCGTGGATTCGAAACCTTATTTTCTTCAAGGCTTTCAATCATTTTGATTTCGTAATTACCACGGCCATCGGTTTCCATATAATAAAGGTTATAATCAGCTTCTGTAGAAATGATTATAGGATTATTAGCAGGAATTGAAGTTATTGTTTTACCTGATGCTGTAATATAAATTGAATTATCTCTTATACCTGCAAAGTAACGGTTTTCATCATACATTACTGTCTGAGAAAGTCCTTTCAAAATCTGCATCTTCTGCTTAAGCTTTCCTGTCATAAAATCATAAAAAGAAAGTGTTCCGGAAGGAGAATAGAAAACACAGGTCTTTTCTGTTTTGCTGGTATGTATATAACTTACAATTCCAGTATTTGCCTTGATTTTATCTACAATCTGCCAGCCCTGAGTACGGATAAATACAGCACCGTCTACAGTTGCTGTTCCGGCAATAAGATATGTTCCTTTAGAAGAGTAGGCAAGTGAGGTAATTGAGTCAGAAAACTTTTTAAGGTATTTTCGTGTAAGGGTTTTCCAGTCCCATACTGTAATTCTGTTGATTGAACCACCGTCTGTTTCATACAGAGCAATTTCATTTCCATCCGGAGAAACTGCGATCAGCTTAATTGAAACATCTGAAAACTGATAGTGTTCACCCTGACCGTCAAAGGTCCATTTAATTACAAAGCCGTCATCAGAAGCTGTGTAATATGAACCATCTGTTCCTCTAATAGAAACAGGAGCAACCTGAGTTACCTGAGCCTGATGAGACTGAGTTGAAATATGAGACTGTGCAGAAAGTGAAGCTGCAAAAAAAACTGCCACAAAAAGGCCAATGTACTTTTTCATCATTTACCTCTGTTTATAAAATAAAAAATATCACCCTTCAAGCCAATGATAAATATAAAAGCAATAAATGCCAAGCCAATAAACTGTACATAATACTGAAGCTTTGGATTTACACGACGTCTTATAATTATTTCTATAAAAGCAATAAGAATAAGCCCGCCGTCAAGTACAGGTATTGGCAAAAGATTCATTATAAATAAAGAAACACTTATAATGGACATAAGGCTCATAAGGCTAACAAAGCCAACCTTAAACCCGGCGGAAAAGCCTTCTTTTACAGTGCTACCCAAAAGCTCTGTTACGCGTGCAGGGCCGGAAACAGCCTTGTCCATATCTACACCCTTAAAAAGAATGCCAATGCTTTTAAGGGTAAGGGCAACAGTATTGCATGCATCTAAAAAGCCGTGTGCAATTGCACCAAAAAATCCATAACGTGGAGTTTCTTTTTCAAGTATTTCAGAAGTGTCTGCTGCAACGCCAAGCTTTCCGCTTCCAGTTTTTTTATCAAGATCTGTATGTACTAAAAACTTAAGCTGTTCTCCATTGCGGTCTACAGTAATAGTAACGTCCTCATCAGGTCGTATAGAAATCTGTTCAAGCAAATCAGAAAAATCAGTTATTTCCTTATCATTTATCCTGATGATTTTGTCACCGGAAATAATTCCTGCATCTTTTGCAAC
>CAMJNC010000004.1 GCA_946407195.1 uncultured Treponema sp.
TAGCTTTTTTATCAACTCTCTTATGCTCTAAGTATAACCAAATGTTATTATTCTTCACAATTACGAACAAATTCCTCAAAACCTAACTCCTGAATTAAATGATTAAAAAAAATAATGCAAATTTTCTTAAATAATGATATTTTATAAGCAGCAATTGTAAAGGAGGTGCTAAAGATGCCTAAGGAATTAGCAGATGTTTACAATACGCTGACTCTTACTGCACAGCAAGAGGTTTATGATTTTGTGATGTATCTGATGCAAAAACAGGAAAAAGCCTCAGAAACAATGCATAAAGAAGTCCGAAGACAAAAACGCTTGCAAGCACTTTCTGAATTCACGGGAAGCATGAAAAATACCTGGAAAGATGTAGAAGCTCTTGATTATCTAAAAGTCTTGAGAGAGGAAAGAACTATTGGTTAAAAGAGTTTTTGTTGATACAAATCCATATATTTATCTTCTTGGTGAAATTGAGCCCTATTATAAGTGGTATTAAATTACCAGATGCCTTGCAATTAGCTGCTGGAATTGAAAGTGATTGTGATGTTTTCCTTACAAATGATAAGCAGTTAAGGCAGGGGCAAGAGGTAAATGTTTTGTATTTAGGGGATTTATAAATTATAATCCTGGCAGTCCCTCGGCGGCGAAATCCGCCGCCTCCGGTTGCCTCGCAAGGTTGTTGAAACAACCACGCTCGCTGCTCCATTGCCTACTGCAATCAGTTACCCGTAATTTTTTGACATCCATATTCTTTTATTATATAATATTCAGAATATGAACAAAGACATAGCAACCCTTCAGGTAATTGCAGATACTTTGGACCAGAATCCTATGGCAAGTCAAAGGGCTC
Organism: uncultured Treponema sp.; assembly: GCA_946407195.1. Lineage (GTDB taxonomy): Bacteria > Spirochaetota > Spirochaetia > Treponematales > Treponemataceae > Treponema_D. The sequence continues at coordinate 848 of CAMJNC010000004.1, forward strand.
TGGCAGAAAATGCAGGCGTTTCTATAGGTCTCATGAATGCAATTCTCAAACGTTTTGTAGAACGCGGCTGGATAATGCTTAAAAATGTAAACATACGCAAGCTTTCCTATGCTGTAACAGCAGAAGGTATTGCAGAACTCCGCACCCGCAGCCAGAACTTTGCTCGCCGCACCTTTGAACTTGCCAATAACTATAATGAAAAACTTCTTGCTCTTGTTTCACAGGCAAAAAACGAAGGCAAAAACGAAGTCTGGCTTTTTGGCAACAGCTATATCAAGTTTCTGCTCATCTATGCCTGCCAGACCTTGAATGTTAATTTTGTAGAAAAATCTCTTAAAAATTCTGTAGATAAAAATGCCTTTTGTATAATCGGTGAACTTAATGATGAAAAAGAAATTGAACGTTTGGAAAGGGAAGGGTGTTTGAATCTGCTGAATGTGGTGGGGGAGTAGGAGACTTTTTTGACATTATTGCAATATTGTTAAAAATTGAACTCAATTGACATATGACTAAAAACAATTTTAAATTGAATATATTATAATAGAATGAAATTATAACTGGAGAATATAAATATGCAAGCACTAATGTTAGCCGCAGGAATGGGAAAACGATTAGGCAGATATACACAAAATGGCACTAAGTGCATGGTACAAGTAAATGGTAAAGCTCTTATAGAATACGCTATTGAAGCTTTAATAAAAGCTGGAATAAAAAAGTTTATACTTGTTGTTGGCTACAGAAGTAATGTGTTAAAAAATTTTATTTCCGAGAAATTTGATGAATCCAAATTAAATGGAATGGAAATTGAATATATTGAAAATCCTATTTTTGATAAAACCAATAACATTTATTCTTTATGGCTTGCAAAAGACAGATTGATTAATGATGATACTCTTCTTTTAGAAAGTGATATTATTTTTGATGATAAAATTCTAGATGATATTATTAAGAGTCCGGATAAAGATCTGGCTATGGTCTCCCTTTTTGAACCATGGATGGATGGTACATGTACTTTAATGGATTCTGATAAAAATATTGTTGGAATGCTTGATAAGACTCATTTTAATTGGGCTGATATAGGAAGTTATTATAAAACTGTAAATATTTATAAGCTTTCAAAAGAGTTTTCAAAACAATATTATATACCATTTTTGGAAGCTTACCAAACAGCATTTGGAAAAAATGAATACTACGAAACAGTTTTAAAAGTTCTGACATTACTTGATTCAAAAAAAATAAAAGGTTTTGAAGTTCGTGGCGACCAATGGTATGAAATAGATGACCCTGCAGATTTAGCGATTGCAGAAACAAGATTTGCCCCTGTCACTGAAAAACTTAGAATGATGGAAAACAGATATGGAGGATACTGGAGATTCCCACAGATTAAAGATTTTTGTTATCTTGTAAATCCTTTCTTTCCTCCTAAAAAGCTGGTTGAAGAAATAAAGAGCAGTTTTGAAGTTTTAATGAGAGCATACCCTAGTGGGGCAAGGCAACAAAACTTGCTTGCCGGTAAAATTTTTAATGTGTTACCTGATCATATAGTCGTAGGTAATGGTGCTGCAGAATTGATTAATTCATTTTGCCGCATGGTAACAGGAAAAACTGCAATCCCTTATCCTACATTTAATGAATATCCGGCAAGATTTTGTAATTCAGAGACTGTTCCAATTCCTGTAAATTCAAATACATTTGAGTATTCTGTTTCTGATATAATGAATGTAGTTGATTCAAAAAATGCTAATAATGTTCTTTTGATAAATCCTGATAATCCTACTGGTCATTTTTTGAAAAAAGATGACGTCCTATTGTTATTAGTTGAACTTAAAAAACGTAATGTTCAGTTAATATTTGATGAATCTTTTATTGATTTTGCAGAGCCTGAAATCCGTTATACTTTGATAGATGAAGATATTATTGAAAAATATCCTAACCTTGTAATCTTAAAATCTATAAGTAAGAGTTATGGTGTTCCTGGATTTAGACTTGGTGTACTTGTTAATTCAAATAAGGATATTATTAAGGAAGTTATAAAAAACAATTCAATCTGGAATATTAATTCTTTTGGAGAATACTTCTTACAAATTTTTGATAAATATAAATCAAGCTATAAAGAATCATGTAATTTACTGGCAGAAGAAAGAAAAAGATATGCTCAAAAACTTTCTGAAATACCAGGTATAAAAGTTTACCCAAGTCAGGCAAATTATATACTTTGTGAATATTCTGGAAAGATGAGTGTTACAGAGCTCACAGAAAAACTCTTAGAAAATCACAATTGTCTTGTAAAAAATCTGGTACGAAAAATACCTTTTGAAGGTAAGAACTTCATGAGGCTTGCCGTAATTGAACCTAAAAATAATGATATATTGGTTGAAGCTATTAGGCAGGAAGTTTTGTCCAAATAAAAAATGTAAACATAAATAAGGACTTGTAATAAAAGAATGAAAAGTCAACTAAAATCCGGTGCGATATTAACATATATAACACTTCTACTTGGTAATGCCATTGCATTGGTTTATACACCTTTCATGCTTAGATCTTTAGGTCAGAGTGAATATGGGTTGTTTAGTTTGGCAAATGCAGTTGTCGGCTATTTGACTGTTCTTGACTTTGGCTTTGGAAGTGCTACTATTAGATATACAGCAAAATATAATGCGGAAGGCCAAAATGAAAAAACTCAGTCCATGTATGGCATGTTTATATTTCTTTATGGGTTTATTGGACTTATAACACTTGTAATAGGATTCATTCTTTCTTTTTTTGCATATAACTTATTTGCAAAAGGATTAACAGCTGATGAAATAAAAACTGTAAGAGTATTATTAATTCTAGCTACTGTAAATCTTGCAGTTTCATTTCCTTTTGGCGTTTTTACATCAATTATTACAGCTTATGAAAAATTTGTTTTTTTAAAAATTGTTTCATTAATAAGACTGATAGTAAATCCTGTTGTATTCATTCCAGTATTATTATTGGGATATAAATCTATAGGTTTAATTATTGCTTCTTCAGTTTTAAACTTTATTTTTTTAGTAATTAATCTTATTTATTGTTTTACTAAGTTACACATTAAAATTATTTTTAAGCATTTTGACTGGGCTTTATTAAAAGAAATTGTAAGTTATTCTGTCTGGATTTTTGTTGGAAGTATTGTAAGCCAACTCTGGTGGAATGCAGGTCAGTTTTTACTAGGAATTTATACATCTTCTGTTGCTATTGCAATTTATAGTGTTTCAATGCAATTTAAATCATATTTTGAATCTTTTGCTACAGCTATAAGTGGAGTTTTTTTGCCACGTATGACAAAAATGGTAGCTAATGAAGCTACTGATGAAGAGTTTTCAGAATATTTTATAAGAGTAGGAAGACTTCAATATATCATTATTGCACTAATAACAAGTGGTTTTATTTTATTTGGAAAACAGTTTATATCTATCTGGGCCGGAGAAAATTATACACAAGCATTCTATGTAACTTTAATTATTTTTATTCCACTTTCATTAGTTGATACCCAGACATTAGGAATTACGATCCTACAAGCAAAAAACAAACATAAATTTAGATCTTTAGTATATCTGGGAGTTGTAATTTTTTGTATTGCAATCAGTATCCCGTTTATAAAAGTATATGGCGTATTTGGATGTACTTTTGCAACTGCAGCCGCTCTTACTATTGGTAATCTATTTATTATGAATTGGTATTATCGGAAGAAAATTGGAATAAATATAAAGAAGTATTGGCTAGAATTATTAAAAATGACACCTGGGGTTTTTATTATAAGTATAATAACTTTTATATGTTTAAAGTTTTTACCAGAAATGAATTCCTATAAAAATTTATTACCTTCAATATTAATTTACTGTATATTATATTTTATTTTTTTATTTTTATTCAGTTTTAATAAATATGAAAAAGGCTTAGTAAAAAATATCATTTTAAAATTCAAACCTACTCAGGAGAACAAAAATGATTAACATTAACAAAATTTGTGTAGTAGGAGCTGGAAATGTTGGAGTAGCTGCAGCTGTTGATATATATAATGCTACTCAAAAAGAAGTTATTCTGCACACTTCAAAAGCAAATAATCTCAATTCAAGTTTTACAAAAATTGATACTGACAACAATATAATAAGAAAAGCAAATATTCAGGTAACAGATAACTATGATATTAGTATGAACAATACAGATTTGATCATAATAACTGTTCCTACTTTTGTTATGAAACCAGTAATTGAAAATATATCAAAATACAATCCAAAAATTGTTTTGTTTATTCCTGGTTTTGGAAGTAAAGAATTTTTTTGCCAAAAGCTTATTAGTAAAGAGTGTATTATTGCAGGATTAAGTAGAAGTCCTTATATTTGTAGACTTAAGGATCCTCAAACTGTTAATGCCTCAAAGAAAAAGGAATTACAAGTTGCAACAGTAAATAAATGTGATGATATTGATTTAATATTGTCAGAATTATTTGAAATACCTGTTATAAAATATCCAAATTATCTTGTTGTTTCTTTTACTCCTTCAAATCCAATTTTACATACAGCACGGTTGTATTCAATGTTTAAAGATTCGGATTTTTATACTAAATTTCCTAATATGATTAAGTTTTATGGAGAATGGACAGATTTTTCTTCAGAGATTTTAATAAAAATGGATGAGGAACTTAATCAAATTATAAAAAAGCTTTCCAATATTGATTTATCTATGCATGTCAATTTAAGAGATTATTATGAATCACAAAGTATAGAAGAAATGACAAAAAAAATTGCAACTATAAAAAGCTGGCATAACATAGATTCTCCAATGATTAAAAAAGATGATTATTATCTTATTGATAAGAATTCAAGATATTTTATTGAAGATTTTACTTTTGGCTTATGTAATTTAAAAGGGTTTGCTGAAATTGTAGGAATAGAAACACCTACAATGGATATTGTGTTAAAATGGTATCAGAAAATCAGTAAAATTGAATTATTCAATAAATATAACGAATTTAAGGGAACTGGTCTTGAAAATAGTGGAATCCCTCAAAACTTTGGAATAAATACAATTGAAGATATAGAAAAATTTTATATAGGAGAATGAATTTGAAGTTTACTAGAAAAATAAAAATTAAAGAAGGTTATAAAGAAATAACAACCAGTGAAATAAAAAACAAGGAACTTGAAATTTTAAAATATATAGCAAATTTTTGCGAACAAAATGATATTAATTATGTATTATCTGATGGCTCTCTTATTGGTGCTGTTAGACATAAAGGTTTTATCCCTTGGGATTTAGATATTGATATAAGTATGCTTCGCGAAGATTATGATAAGTTCTTTCAACTATGGAAAGATACAGAAGATTACTCTTTACTTGCTATTAAAAATGAACCAAAATCAGCTCTTTCTTTTATAAAAGTTGTTGATAATAATACAATCTGTTTTGAAAATGGATTAAAAACCATAAAAGGTGGATTATGGGTAGATGTTTTCCCTTTGGATCCAATACCAGATAATCCTAATGAAGCTGCAAAGCATTTTAATAGATGTGTAGAACTATATGATAGTTACAACAGAGCCTATTGGCCTACTCGATTCAATTTTATACAAAAAATAGCGTTTCATGTTGTCTGGGCTTTTAGAAGAAAAGACATATCTTTATTATGGGAATCCGTTTTAAAAAGATACAAAAAGCTTTTAAATGAAGCAACTAAATATTCTACTGATAATAATAATGTAGTAAACAAGATGATAATAGCAATTCGTCCAGAAAGCCGTAAATTTGGGTTCCCCAAAACTTGTTTAACAAATTGGCAATATATACAATTTGAAAATTACAGTTTTCGAATACCAACAGATTATGATTCTATGCTAAAATGCTATTATGGAAATTATATGGAATTACCTCCTGAAGAAAAAAGAGTTGATCATCATATTTTACGAGCATTTACAATTGAGGAGACAAATTAATGAAAAAGATTCTATTTATTTATGGTACTCGACCTGAAGCTATAAAAATGGCTCCGCTTATAAAAGAGTTCCAAAAGCATCCGGAAATCTTTAAAGTTGTAGTATGTCTGACTGGTCAACATCGACAAATGTTGGATCAAATAAATTCATTCTTCGGAATAAAAGGTGATTATGATTTGAATCTTATGAAACCTAATCAGACTCTTTTTGATATTGTTTCTGGCTGTTTGCTTGGCTTGAAAGACATTTTGACTAATGAAAAGCCTGATTTAGTTTTCGTACAAGGTGATACTTCTACTGTTCTTGCAGGTGCTATGGCTGCTTATTTCTGTAAAATCCCTATAGCACATCTTGAAGCTGGTCTTAGAAGTGGAGATAAGTATTCACCGTTCCCAGAAGAAGGAAACAGAATTCTTACCGGACACATTGCAGACTGGCATTTCGCACCGACAGATAGAGCTGTAGAAAATTTGAAATCAGAAGGTGTAACTCAAAATGTCTGTAAGGTTGGAAATACAGTAATTGATGCACTTCACTTAGGATTAAATTTGATAAAAGAGTCTGATGAAAGTGTCTATAAAAACTATTTTACTTTCCTAGATTTTTCAAAGAAAATAATTCTTGTAACTGGACATAGACGAGAAAGCTTTGGAGATGGTTTTGAACACATCTGTAAAGCAATTGCATATATAGCAGATAATCATCCTGATGTGCAGTTAGTATATCCTATGCATTTTAATCCAAATGTAAGAGAACCTGTAATGAAATATCTTTCTGAAAAATCGAATGTTCATTTAATTGAACCTCTCGATTATCCATATTTAATCTGGCTTATGGAGAAGTGTTCCTTTATTCTTACAGATTCAGGAGGAATTCAGGAAGAAGCTCCCGCACTTGGAAAACCTGTACTTGTAATGCGTAATGTGACAGAGCGTCAAGAGGGTGTTGAAGCAGGAACTGCGAAGCTTGTTGGAACAGATTATAATGTGATTATTGATAATGTAGAACTTTTGCTTAACAATGAAGACGAATATGCAAAAATGGCTAATGCTGTAAATCCTTATGGTGATGGTAGTACAAGTAAACAGATTGTTCAAATATTAAAGGAGAAAATTTAGGAAATGATTCCAAAGAAAATTCATTATTGCTGGTTTGGTGGAAATCCATTACCAGAGGATGCAAAAAAATATATTGAGAGTTGGAAAAAATATTGTCCTGATTATGAGATTAAAGAATGGAATGAAAGTAATTTTGATTTAGACAAGTATCCTTATGTGAGAGAAGCTTATGATAATCGTAAATTTGCTTTTGTAAGTGATGTTGCTCGTCTTTATGCATTGTATACAGAAGGTGGCATCTATATGGACACTGATGTTGAAGTCTTAAAACCTCTTGATGAATTTCTAAAATACGATGGTGTGTCGGGATTTGAGTCTTCGACTCAAATCCCGACAGGTCTAATGGCCTGTCGCGATTTGCATCCTCTTGTGAAAGAATGGTTAGATGAATATGCAGGAATTCATTTTATAAAAAAAGATGGAAGTTTGGATTTAACAACAAATGTAACACGTATAACAAATTCCTGTCTAAAATATGGTTTTATACAAAACGGAAGTTTGCAAACCATTAAAGATTTTACTTTCTTTCCAAGTGATTATTTTTGTCCCAAAAGTCATGAAACCGGTATCATTTCTTGTACTGAAAATACAGTTACAATTCATCATTTTGCTGGAAGTTGGGTACCAGAATATTATAAAGTTCTAAATAAAAAACTTGAAAGACTTTATAGAAAGTTTGGAAAAAATATTTTTTCCAAACTTATTGCTTATTCCTATTCTGGATTTTACCGTCTTATGCAAACAGGGCTAAGACAAACAATTAAATATTATTTTCATAAGGAGCATTAAAAAAATGTCTGAAAATCCTTTAGTATCAATTGTTGTTCCTGTTTATAAAGTTGAAAAAGAAATTTCCCGTTGTGTAGAAAGTCTTGTTAATCAAACTTACAAAAAAATCGAGATTATCCTTGTTGATGATGGTTCTCCAGATAATTGTCCTAAACTTTGCGATGAATATGCCTCAAAAGATAATAGAATTTGTGTAATTCATAAATTAAATGGAGGTTTAAGTGATGCGAGAAATGAAGGTGTTAAGAAGATAAAAGGTGAATGGTTTTTATTTGTTGATTCAGATGATTATCTCGAATTAGATGCTGTAGAGAAATTTATATTGGCTTTAGATAATTATAATTTTGATAAAAACATAGATCTGGTTATAGGGGTAGTTCGTGAAATTAGTTTAGATGGAAAAATATCATTTCAAAATCATACTAATCTTGAATCAGGAAAAATATATTCATCAAAAGAATATATAACAAAATCAATCAGAAAAAAAGAATTATTTGCACCTGCATGTTTAAACTTGTACAGAACATCGTTTTGGTACAAGTTTAAACATGAGTTTAAGGTCGGTATTTATTATGAAGATTTAGATTTAGTATTAAAAGTTTTCCTTTTTGCGAAAAAAATATTATATACAGATTACCCCTTTTATAACTATATAAAACGAGAAGGTTCAATAACAATTAGTGGAAAGAATGAAAAAAGAATTGAGAGTGCCAAAACAGTTCTTGAGGATATATTTATAAATATACAATCTGTAAAAGATTTAAAGATGCGCAAAATCTTATATAAATACTTCTCAAATATTTATCTTGTAATAATTGGTAAGCATAAAATTTTAGAAAAGTGTTATCCACAAAAATGTAATTATTTATTTTTAATCATGCATCCATTAAGTTTTAAGGATTTCTTAAAATCATTAATTCTGGGATTTTCACAAAAATTATATGTTTCAATCTATAGGTGATAAATGAAAAAAAATATTAAGTTTTCCAATTATTTACGATACTATTCTTCACTTTTTTTGATAATTGCTGCATTTCTTATAGGTTTTAGATCTACTATTGGAGTAAGTAATTTTGATAATAATATTATTTACAGATTAATGAGTGGTTTTGCTTGGTTACTTATATATTTATCCTTATTTCTAAATACTTATGAAAAAAAAGATTTGTTGGTTTGTATTATGCTTATAAGCTTACCTATCATTGTGTTTCTTCATTCCAAAGTTTCGACACCATTTTTAAATACAATAGTTATTATTGCAGCGTATAAAAAGAAGTTAAGGGATGTTTTGAAAGCAAATTTTTGGGGAATCCTTATAGCTTCAGTCATAACCATTACAGCTTATTCATTGAAAATTATTCCTGATACGATTTCCCGGGATGGTTCAAAATCTTTTGGATTCTTTAATCCTAATGCTTTTCCTATACGTTTTTCTACCATGGTATTTCTTGCGTGTATTATTTGGCATAGAAAGATAAAAATTTCTCATTTGATTTTTATAAATGTATTATCAATTTATATATATAAAGTAACTGGTAGTAGAGCTGGATTAATCATAATACTTGGTTTTACAATTATTGTTGGATTGGCAAAACTATCAAAAATCGTAAGAGTTCTTGTTAAAAAATTTGCTATTATAGGAGCAATTATAATTGCTGCATTCTCTGTTTTTGGAGTCTTCTTTTATGCAGTTATACCTTTTTTAAAACAAATAGATGAAATATTATCAGGTAGACTTTCTCAGCCTCTGTATTATTTTGCATTGTACTTGCCACAACCATTTGGAAATTATATAAGAGAATTCCAAATAGTTGGTGCAAGACCAAAGCATTTTACAATTGATAATGGTTATATTCGAATACTTATTGAATGGGGATACTTATATTTAATTTTTTATCTTTTTGGGTATTGGATGACTATTAAAAGATTAATAAAGCAAAATGAGTATGTGATTATGATAACAATACTTTCTGTGCTATTGTATATGCTTTCAGAAAGTGTTTTTTGTTCTTTAAATGCGAATTGGATAATAATTCTGTGTTCACAGTCCTATTTTAATAAAAGGTTGGATATTAACAATGAAATCGCTTTGGAATAAATTTACTGGCATGTCAATCGACAGATCAATTCCGAAATTTGTTTTATTTGATTATTATATGAATAAAACAATATCACTTCTTCGTGGATTTATAAAGTTCGGACGATTTAAAATATTTATAGAAAAGCATTGTTCTATAAAATGTAAAAGATATATGCATACAAAAGATTGGCTTAATATTCAACATGATGTGCATATAGACGCTTTAAGCCGCAATGGTGTAAATCTAGGTAGTCATGTATCAATAGGTTGTTTTACTCGTATTGAATGTACAGGTTCTCTTTCACATTTAGGAGAGGGTTTTACTTGCGGTGATTATTGTGGATTAGGAACAAATGCCTTTTATGGAGCTGCTGGTGGAATTACAATTGGAAATAATGTAATTATTGGAAATTATGTTACGATGCATTCAGAAAATCATAATTATTCAGATACTAATATCCCGATACGATTACAAGGAACAAACCATAAGGGAATTGTGATTGGTAATGATTGCTGGATTGGAGCAAAAGTTACTATTTTGGATGGAGTCCACATTGGTGATGGGTGTGTAATTGCGGCTGGTTCTGTTGTAACAAAAAGTTTTCCTAAAAATGTTGTAATTGCTGGTATACCAGCACATATTATAAAGGAACGTAAATGAAAATACTTTTTACGCATTTATTAAATAATTATACAGGATCTCCACGAGTATTAGCAAATGAGTTATCATTCTTAAGTAAATGTGAAAATTTTGATATTTCACTTTTGACATCTAAAACTGACGGTTTATTATCACATATTGAAAACATCAAGTATTATAATAATGGTTATAAATGGTCCAATAATAGAATTATTCTTGCATTATTATTTTTACATGCACAATTACGTATTTTTTTCTTTGTCCTTTTTCATAAGTTTGACATTGTTTATATTAATACGGTTTTACCATTTGGAGCAGCACTTGCTGCGAAAATAAAACATGAAAAGATAATTTATCATGTTCATGAAATCTATGTTAATCCAAGTTTTTTTAAGAAGTTCTATTATAATGTAATGAAAAAATGTTCGAGCGAAATAATCTGTGTTTCAGCTTATGTACAGGAGAATCTAAATTCATTTAATTTGAATTCTGAGGTTATTTATAATCCTATAAAAAATACGGAAATGCCTTTAGAAATTGAATTATATTTAAGAAAAAAGTTTGATAATAAGATTGTTTTTATGCCTACTTCTTTGAAGGAATATAAGGGAGTGAATCAATTTGTTGAGTTAGCAAGGAAAAATCCAGATTATAAATTTACTTTGTTATGCAGTGTAAAATTACAAGAAATGAGGAATTATTTTGAAGATACAAACTTACCTGATAATCTTAATCTTATTGGAAAACAAGATAATTTAATGAAATTTTATAGTGAAGCTACTATAACGATGAACTTGTCCTTGCAGGACAAGGTCATCGAAACCTTCGGTCTTACGATACCCGAAGGTTTCGATGAACTTACACCTGCTATAGCTCCAGCATTTGGTGGTCCAAAAGAAATTATTGAAAATGGGAAAAATGGTTTTTTGATTAATCCTTATGATTTTGACCAAATAAGTAATGCAATAACAAATATAACTAAAGATTTTGAAACGTATAAACAATTTGCAGTTAATGCAAAGAATTCACTTTCAAAATTCAGCGAAGAAGAATTTACTACCAAAATATTAAAAGTCATTAATTCTTAAAATAAAGAACTGTATTTTTCAGAAATCTTCTTCCAAGAGTAAAGTGTCTTTCCAAGATGAGACATTTCCATAGAAATGTTTGATAAATCTTTATTCCTTAGAGCCGTAATAATATTCTCTGTATTTTTCCAATATTCACACTTATCTTCCGTAGTCGCCCTGTTATAAACACAATCAAACGCCAGAATCGGGAGTCCAAAATTCATAGCTTCTACAAGACTAGGGTTAGTTCCCCCTGCAGAATGACCATGTACATAAAGCGCCGCATTTGAACGTATCCAGTTAATTTCATGTGCTTCGTATACCGGATCAATAAGATGAATATTATCAAAAACAGAATATTTATTTTTTAATTCCTTGCCATAATCAGATTTTTGCCAGTTACCAACCATTACAAGCTGGTTTACAAAGGCTTCTTCTTTATTTGGAAGCTTGCTAAAAGCTTCAAGAATTACATGAACATTGTTTTCTGGTTCGATGCGGCAAACTGTGCAGGCATAAGGTTCCTTGCAGAAGGGATATTTTTCATAAAGAGAATCATCTGTAACTTTTTCTACCTGATCTCCGCCATAGGCAATAAGTTCAAGTTGTTTCTTTGATATTACTGTCTTATATTCTTCTTTTACATAATCGGTAATGCCCTTGTTATCGCCGATTATTACATCGGAATAATAAACGGCTTGTCTTTCGCTGAATTTTAATAGCCATTTTGCATAGAACTTCCATTTATCGCGCTTCCATTCAAGACCGTCAATATTTGTTATGATTTTTCCTTTGAACTGGCGGCGGATTTTGGGAAGGAAGATGCAGCCTGATACTCCAAGAATAAGCATAATATCGGCTTTTTTGCGAACAGCTATTTTCATGGATTCATAGTCATATAGAATGGAAGTTTTTCCATTGGCATTCTTATTGAGATATATTAGTTTTGCGCCTTTGTAAGTTGCAGGTTGATCTTTATATGTTTTTGCAGAGCAGAATACTGTGTATTCAACATCTTCTGGTGTGTAATTAAGAAGATTTTCTACTAATGATTCAAAACCACCATAACAAGCTGGTACACCAACTGTTCCAATGATGTAAATTTGCTTTTTCATATATATTTTTAACACCTATATTTCATTTGATGTAAAGCAAATAATATCATAATTGTTCTTTTTCTGCAAAGAAAAGATATTTATTGCCAGTTTTTTTTGTAATCTGAATAGATATTGACCTAAAATGATTACTAAGTCCCATTTCATAATTGCTGTTATTATGATATTATTAAAAGTGCGAGTGAGTTAAAATATGATTAATAAAAAGTTTTCGTTTATCTTAATGCATGTTGGCTTTATTATTTATAGCTTTTATTCTGTAGCAGGTAAAACAGCTTCAATAAATAATCAAAGTAAATCAATTATTATATTTTTTTACGTTTTAATTTTTTTGATTTTAGGCTTGTACGCTATAATCTGGCAGCAAATACTAAAAGTTTTTACTCTTTCTTTTGCTTATACGAATAAAGCTGTAATTATAATTTGGGGCATGATTTGGGGAAAGCTCTTTTTTAATGAACAGTTTACCTTACGAAAGTTTATTGCTGTTCTTTTAATTTTTTCCGGTATATTGATTCTTAATCTTTCAAAATCAAAAGAGGGAGCAAATGAATAAAAGTATTCCCATTATTCTTCTGTTTACAGCTGTATTCATTTCTTCTATGTCGCAGATTCTATTAAAAAAAGCTGCCGGTAAAGAATATAAATCTTTTATTAAAAGTTATCTAAATATAAGGGTAATTTGTGCTTATTGTATTTTTTTTACCGCGGTTTTAATTGATTTATATGCTTTTAGATTTGTTCCTGTGTCTTTTGTGCCAGTAATTGAAAGCTCGAGCTATTTTTTTATCATAATATTAAGCAGAATTATTTTGCATGAAAAGCTGACACTAAAACAGATTATTGGGATTGTAATAATAATGTGTGGCGTGCTTTTGTATGTTTAGAATTTATAAAATGGGGAGATATAAAAAGTGGAAGGATTGATTCCTAAAATATTACATTTCTGCTGGCTTAGTGGCGAACCATATCCGAAGGAAATTCAAAAATGTCTGAATTCCTGGAAAGAAAAACTTCCTGAGTATACTTTGATGTTGTGGGACACATCAAAAGTAGATGTAAACGTTTGTAACTGGACTAAACAGGCTTATGAGAAAAAGAAATATGCCTTTGTGTCTGACTATGTGCGTTTTTATGCGCTCTACAATTATGGTGGAATATATCTTGATACAGATGTTGAAGTTATAAAAAGTTTTGATGATTTGTTGAATCAGGAATTCTTTTTTTCTTTTGAATATACGACCATACCGGAGGCAGCTGTAATTGGTGCAAAAAAAGGTTTGCCCTGGATTAAGACTTGTATGGATTGGTATTTAAAAAATGATTTTTTTGATAAAGATGGAAAAGAACGACATATAGTTGCACCTCTTGTTTTAAAGTATGGTTTTGAGACAACCTTAAAAAATACATTGTTTGATACTTGTGAGGTTCAAAAGCTTAAGGGGGGAACTGTGTATCCCTTTGAGTATTTTTCTGCCTGGAATTATTATACAGATAAAAAGATTATTACAGAAAATACTTATTCTGTACATCAATTTTTTTCTTCATGGCTGAACATAAACTGCAAAGTAAAATTAAAAAAAAGACTTCATGTATTAGTAATTAAATTGCTGGGTAAAAAAAGATATAATAAAATAAAGTATAAAATGCGAAATACTATGTGGAGAGAAATATGAAAAAAAGTAGAGTCATTCTTGTTGTTCTTATAGCACAGATACTTTTTATTATGTGCATGAACATATTCCGGGCAGATACAATTATAGATTTTGATTCATCGAGTGCCTATTTGCATGAAATGGAAATGGGTGCACAGGGAAAGATTTTTCCTTCTGAATACAGTTATCAGGCTTCTTTAGATCTTGACGGGGCTGCATTTATTTCTGCGTTTTTATATCATTTTCTAGGAAATATTTTTCTGGCAAGAGGTATAACTAACAATCTTGTAGTTCTTTTATATATTTATGTAATCTGGTGTATTCTTAGTAATCTTTCTATTTCTGTGATATGGAAGCGTTTTTGTCTTTTATTGTTTTTGATTCCTTATAGCATGATAATGCTTGGTTATTGGAGAATGCTTTTTGCTGGTGGCGGTTTTTACGCGTTTAGAGCTCTGGTGCCTCTGCTTATAATCAGCCAGATTCTGGATATTGAAAAAAGAAAAAGTTTTAGAAAATATGTCTGTAGAACAGTCTTAATGCTTTTTATAGTTTTTCTTACTGGCCTTAGTAGCGGAGCCTATGTGGCAATGTGTGCTGTATGTCCTTTGATTCTTTGGGAAATTGTAAATGCTTTTTTGCAGGGTGATTACAGGAATTTAAAATCTAAAAGAATGGTTATTGCTGTTGCAGCAATTCTTGCTTCTGGTTTAGGAATGCTTGTGCAAAAACTTGTTGGTTTTTCTTCTGCGGCAGATACAAAGTATATTCTTACTTCCAGTAAGTGGGCTGATGCCTTGATTGCAAGCTTTGCAGGATTGTTTGAACTTTTTGGGGGCTTAACAACACATGAAAAAGTAAAACTTTTTTCTGTTGAAGCAATAGGAACCGCAGTTGATTTTGTTGTTACCTGCATATTGCTTGTGGCGATTATTTATACAGCTTTGAAGTGCATAAAGAAAAAAGAAATTTCTAATATGTATGGATATGTTTTTTCTATGATGTTATTAAATGCTTTTATGTTCAGCTTCCTTGATCTGAAATACGGTGGGACAGTTTTTGAAAGCAGATATCATCTTATTCCTATGCTACCTTCATTTTTTATGCTTTCAATGCTTATGGAAGAACTTCCACAAAAAGAATATTTGAATAAGATTCAGTCAGGTTCCATTCATTTCTTTATTGTTGGCATTTTTATTGCATCTATGCTGTTTGGTGATGCTCAATGGGTATATGCAAAAACTGCAAATGAGTGTGATAAGCTTGTAGAACTGAATGACATAATGGAAAAAGAAGGTATTACAACTGCTGTTGTTGTTGGTGAAGATAGCAAAGGTCTTGGGCGAAAGCTTCGGGTTTATAGCAGAGACGTTCATTATCTTGTGGTTGATGATGGTGCAAAATCATCCTACAGGACAACCTTTGGAGGAACTACACGGTATCTTGATAATTCTATGCAGCAGGGAAAAACTGCTATTATAGCAACGCCTTTTTCTTATAAAACACTTCCTTCATATTTGATTTCTGATATGAAGTATTTTATGGATTATGCTGTTTTACAGATTTATATTTCTGATGGAAGTAAATTTGATTATGTTAGTGGCCCTGTTGTGGGAAAAAATAAGGTTGTAGATTTTCCATATTCTCCGGGCTATACATATGAAAATGCTGAACTAAATGATGAAGGTTTTCTTGTTATGGAGAAAAATGGTGGAGTCTTGAAAGCTTCTTACGCCTCTGTTAGCGGGATCTGGAAATATACTGTTTATTATGATTTTACAGATGGCACTGATACAAGCGAAGAAGCTTATATGGAAATACAAATTGGTAATAATGAACTAAAGCGTATAAAAATGGATTTTGCTACTGGGTGTGCAAATGCCGATGGCGTTGTTATGGCTGAAGGAGAGAACGTTCAGTTTAAGTTATGTGCGCCGGGTGGTACAAAAATAAAATGGATTGAAATTGCCAGATGAAACTCCTTATATTTGCAGAAGTATATTTTCCAGACATTTTAGGCGGTGGCGAATTCTCAACAAAACAAATGACAGAAGGTCTTGTAAAAAAAGGTCATGAAGTAGTTGTATATTGTCTTGGTAAATGTAACTGCGAAGAAGAAATAGCAGGTGTTAGAGTAATCAGAAATTATATAAAGGGTTTAACTGAACATTTCTTAAGTGCAACCAAAAATAACTCAGTAACAGATCCGTTTACGATATTGAGCAAGCTTTTACACAAATGGCCGGATTTATATTATAGTAGAAAATGGTATAAGAGATATAAGGCAATAATACAGAAAGAGCAGCCTGATTTAGTTCATACTGTATCGCCTATGTCGTACCTTGGGCGGGTGAATCTTTGGCGTGCTGCTTATAAATTGAATGTTCATATGTCTCATGTATGCAGGTCACCCAGATTACTTGAGCTCGATTTTTGTGGTGGTTTACTGAACTGTTATAATATACACAGAAATAAAAAAGCAGCATCATATCTTACTGCACTTGCAGCTCCATCAAAGTTTATGCTCGAACGGCATAATTTGGCCGGTATTAAGGGTAAAAAATTTAATAATGTAATTTACAATTCAGTCGATTTTGAAAAAAATCTACTTACATTTGAGCAGTTTGAAAAAAAAGAAAATCTGGTTATTTATGCAGGCCGTCTAACAAAAGAAAAGGGCATTCTTACACTTATACAGGTAGTTGAAGACTTAGAGAATCTCAAATTACTTCTTATAGGAAGTGGGGCTCTGGCAGAGAAAATTAAAAAAAATGAAAGGGTAGAAATAATAGACTGGCAGGAGAAAGAGACTCTTTATATCTATATGAAAAGAGCAAAGGCTGTAATTCTTCCTTCGGAATGGGAAGAAGCTTTTGGAAGAATTTTAATAGAAGCAGTTTATAACGGAACACTTGGCATTGGTAGTGATAGGGGTGGGATTCCTGAAGTTTTAGGTTATGACGAGAATTATATTTTTAAGGCTGGCGATGTTAATGGGTTAAGACAACGTATTGAACGAGTAATTAGTTTATCTTCTTACGAATATATAAAGGAAATTGAGGGGCAACAGAATATAATGGATTTATTTACTAATAGTAAATATGTAGATAACTGGGAAAAGTTTTTTTTGCAGCAGCTTAATTATTAAGGAATTATGAAAAATATAGAATATAAAATTGCAAAATCTGAAGCCGAATGGTATAGATACAAAATTAATAATATGGGAATTCGCGAAAGTACAGAGAAACTTTGCAATGCAGTAAGAAAACGAGTCGCAAAAGAAATTTACGGTGTAGCTCGAATGATGCGTCTTGTTTGCAAAAAGCCCATTTTCCACCCTTCATATAATGAAAATAATGAAAATATTATTGTTTCACTTACGAGTACTGTTTCTAGAATTAGACATATTTTTCCAACTCTCTATTCTCTTGCACTTCAGACTCGTAAACCGGATCTGATTGTTTTATGGCTGGGAGATGCTTGCAATTATCCAAAGGCTGTCATTTCTAAAATTGAATCTATGGGAATTAAGATTGAATATCGAAAAGACCTTGGGCCTAATACAAAATATTTTTATGCATTTACTGAATATAAAAGCAATATTGTCATAACAGTAGATGATGACATTCTTTATCACGAAGATATGATAGAAGAACTTTACTGTACATTTTTGAAAAATCCGAATTTAATTATAGCCAGACGTGTACATAAAATAAGGTTTAATACAGATAAATTACCTGTAAAGTATAGAAACTGGTTATGGGAATATCAGGCAGCTTCAAAACCTGCATATGACTTACTGGCAACTGGAGTGGGAGGCGTCTTGTATTCACCAGAGGTGATGTCTTTAAAATGTTGGGAAAATACTGAGTTTCTCAAGGTTTGTCCTGCCTGCGATGATATCTGGTTAAAGTTCTGTGAACTTTCACAAAAGATTAAAGTATGTGCTGTCGAAGGGTCCAAATTTTACAATGATGTAATCAATAAAAAAACACAAAAAAATGCTTTGGCGGTAGAAAATGTTGATAAAGAAAAAAACGATGAAAACATAAGATCTTGTGCAAAATACTTTGGTATGAGTAACGATTTGTGTGAAAAAGTTTTTTCTGAGGAATAGAAAATGGAATCAAGAACACTTAATTCAAAAAGAAATATTATTGTAGGAGTTTTGAGCAACTGTATAATGCCTGTTTTTGCTCTGATTGTAAGGTCTGCTATTGTTAAATACTTTAGCGTTGAATATGTGGGGCTTACTAGTGTTTTTTCTTCTATATTCCAAGTAATGAATCTTGCGGAGCTGGGATTTTCTGCTGCAATTATTGTTAACCTGTATAAACCATTAAAAGACAATGATACAACTGCAATACGAGGTATTCTTGCTTATTTTAGACGTGTATATATGATAATAGGCTTGTTAATATTTGCGGCCGGATTAATTATTGCACCTTTTCTAAGAAAGTTTGTGGGCAATACTGGAGAAATCAGTGAAAATATATATATTCTTTACTTTATATATCTTCTTGATACTACTATAAGATTTACTCTTTTTGCATATAAAGAAGCTTTATTCAATGCTCTTCAAAGGCTGGACATAACAAAAATTTTATATGTTATTATTTATATTATTAGAAATTGTCTTCAGCTTATTGCTATTGCTGTTTTCAAAAGCTTTTATTTGTATGCAATAATAATGATATTTACTACTGCTGTTTATTATGTTTCGTTAAATATACTTTCTGCAAAAAAGTTTGGACAATATTATCCGGAAGGAACAATTGATGCTGTTACAAGAAAAAGTATCCTGGAAAAGGTTATAGGACTGGCTATTTCAAGAATTGTAAGCACCACTAGAAATTCGTTTAATCCTATAATAATCACAGCATATATAGGCTTACACATGGCGGGGCAATATTCAAATTATTGCGCTATATTTAATATGGTTATAGGCTTTTTCCTGATTATTACTAAAGCCATTCAGGCAAGTATAGGAAATAGTATTGTGTCTGAAACTGTAGAAAAGAATTACAATGATCTTACTAAGATGGAGTTCCTTCAAAATATTTTTACTACTGCCTGTACGGCATATCTTATTTCTTTATATCAGCCGTTTATGAAAATATGGATGGGAAAAGATTTAATGTTTTCTGAACCAGTTATGATGCTATTTGTATTAAATTTTTACATAATAGCTATGAGCGAGGTTAGAAATGCATTCTTTTCTGCCTTGGGGTATTGGGGAAAAGCAAAATGGATATTTTTAATAGAAGGTGTGCTTAATATAATTCTTATTATTTGTCTGGGAAAATTCTTTGGTCTAGTGGGAATTATTGTTGCACCTATAATAACTCTATTTTTTATTAATTATATTGGTATTACAAATCTTTTATTTAAGGAATACTTTGGAGCGGGCAGAAAACAGTTTTACTTTAATAGAATCATTTATACATTTATTACATTTATTACCTGTGCAGTTTCCTATTATTTCTGCAGATTGGTTCCGCAGGAAGGTATAACTGGTATTGTTATAAGAATTGTGGTTTGTACCTTAATAGTGGTAGTGCTGGTGCCGGGTATGATGTTCTTGCTTAAAAGAAAATACTTAAAAGAGTCTGTTAGTTTTATCAAACAGATAATGAAGGCCTAAGTCTTATTGAAAGAATTTTGGAGGTTTTATTGAATATGAATAATAATTTGAGATTTGAAGGAATAATTGCCGGAGGCTTTTGTTGGGAAGAACTGACAAGAAGTCGAATGAGTGATCCTCTTTCGATAGAAAATTTTGGATATAAAGTTTATTCACAGAATGAAGAAGATGGAATTATTCATGAGATTTTTAATAGGATAGGAACAGAGTCAAAAGAGTTTATTGAGTTTGGAGTGCAGCATGGTCTGGAATGTAATTCACACTATCTTTTGCATCAGGGCTGGCATGGGTTGTGGTTGGAAGGTGATTCAGGCGCATGTAGACAAATTTGTTATAAATTTAAGCCGGTGGTAAAAACAGGTGTTTTGAAAGTTGTTAATGCATTTATTACTCGAGAAAATATAGATGAACTTATTATTCAAAACCGAAATATCAAGACAGAAAATGCTACTCCAGATTTTTTGAGTATTGATATTGATGGAAATGACTGGTATGTGTGGGATGCAATTAAGTCTATAAGACCAAGACTTGTCTGCATTGAGTATAATGGTAAGTTTCCTCCAGACTATAGCTGGAAGCAGGCCTATAACGCAAGGCATGTTTGGGATTTGTCAGATTGGCAGGGGGCATCTTTAAAAGCACTAGAGCTTTTGGGTAAGGAAAAGGGTTATGTTCTTGTAGGAACAAATCTTACAGGTGTAAATGCATTTTTTGTTAGATCGGATTTGTTTTCAAAAGAAAAATTTTCGGATCGTGTAACTGCAGAAGAACTTTATAATCCGTACAGAAAGGATTTGCATTTTGGAACTCCAGGTCATGCATCAAAATATTGCCTTGTGGGGCAGGAAGAAAATAAAGGAGTTTTGAACTATTTTGACTCCGAGAAAGAATTTAAAAAATTACGGAAGAAAGAAAAAATGGC
Source organism: uncultured Treponema sp. (assembly GCA_946407195.1). Lineage (GTDB taxonomy): Bacteria > Spirochaetota > Spirochaetia > Treponematales > Treponemataceae > Treponema_D. The sequence continues at coordinate 21,838 of CAMJNC010000004.1, forward strand.
TAAAGCGAAAAAGGTTTTAAAAAATCGCCTTTTAAAAAATATATAATCAACTTATTCAAAAACAAAGGTAAAAAATGATAGATAAGCTTGCTGTAATTATTCTTAACTACAATTCGTATGACGATACATTAAAACTCATTCATAGTATTGAAGAATATGATTCTGGTATATGTATTATTGTGGTCGATAATTTATCTGAAAAAGAAGAAAGGCAAAAATTGTTAGCAATTAAGGATCGTTGTATACTAGTTCTTTTGAATGAGAACGGCGGATATGCAGCAGGCAATAATGTTGGAATAAAAAAGGCTATTGAACTTGGGTACGAAACCTTCCTTCTTGCAAACAGTGATACGTACCTTATAAGCAGTCATGCAATAAGTGAATGTTATGCTTATATGAAAAAAAATAATATTGGAATTCTTGGGCCAAAAATGATAAATGAGTCGGGCGAAGATATTTCAGGTTGTATTTGTGTTGATAAATATGGAAGAACTAAGCATATATTTACGGATAATATTTCTAACAGCGAAAGCCTTGTTGGTGCATTTTTATTTATTGATAAACAGGTGGTAAACAAAATAGGATTTATACGAGAATTTTATTTTCTGTATCGAGAAGAAACAGATTATTGTGTAAGAGCCTATAACAATGGTATTAAGATAGTCTATTATCCTCTTGTTACTATTGTTCATAAATCTGCTGCAACAACAAAAAATGTATCAAATTATTACTACCACAGAAATATGTTTATTTTTGCCCGGGAAAATTTTAAGCTTGGTAGCTTTTATCTGGCATTTCTTTATTTCCCAAGATTTATTTTTTTATCTATCAAAATGATTTGTAGCGATAGTGCATTAAATGAAAAATCTAGAAATATAAAACAACTTTGGTGTGCTTTTTTCGATGGAGTCAGAAACGTGCGTGGTAAAAAAAAACTGGAGTATAAGGTATGAGCAGAATTTCGGTAGTGATTCCAACCTATAATGAATCAGAAAATATAGAAAGATTGGTGGAGCAAATTCATTATGCTCTTAACGGAATATCGTATGAAATCATCTTTGTGGACGATAGCACAGATAATACACCTGAAGTAATAAATGAAGTAATAAAGAATAATCCTGTTGTTAGAATGAAACATAGAGTAGGTGAGACTGGGCTTGCGACGGCTGTAATAGAAGGCTTTAAAATATCAGAGGGAGATTATATTGCTGTGATGGATGCAGATCTTCAGCATCCTCCGGAGCTTCTTCTTTCTATGTATAACTGTATTGAAAGAGGTGTTGATTTCTGCATACCGAGCAGGTTTATTCCGGGCGGTTCAGATGGTGGACTTGGTCCATATAGAAAACTCGTATCCTTGGTTGCAAGATATATTGGAAAACTTCTTCTTCCATGTCTACGTAAAATAACAGACCCAACCAGTGGACTTTTTATGTTTCGCCGGGAAGTAATACAGAATGCAGATTTACAGCCAATAGGCTGGAAGATTATGATTGAGGTTCTTGCTATGGGAACCTATAGTACAGTTGTCGAAATACCTTATATGTTTAAGGCTCGTCCTGCGGGAGAAAGTAAGCTTACTTCTAAAGTAACAAAGGAATATTTGCAACAGCTTTTAGGTCTCGTTAAACGTGGAAAAAAACAACAGGGTGTTAAGGTAATCCGCTTGTCTGAAAGGAAAAAAATTAATGAATGATCTTGTTTCTATCATAATGCCGGCCCATAACTCGAATACAACAATTCTCGAATCAATAGAATCAGTCATATCGCAAACATATTCAAATTGGGAATTACTTATAATAAATGATTTATCTTCTGATGATACACTGGACATAATTACAGATTATTCAAAATCAGATAAAAGAATAAAAATCTTTAATACAGATAAATCTTTAGGAAAACCTTTTTATCCAAGAAATTTGGGAATTGAGAACGCAAACGGAAGATATATAGCATTTCTTGACAGTGATGACATCTGGTTTCCAACAAAGTTAGAACATCAGATACCTTTGTTTGAACAGGCTGATGTAGCTATTGCTTTTTCATATTATAAAAAATTTTCAAAAGGACTGGATGATATGAAAAATCGACGAATTATAAAATCTCCAGATATTGTAAAATTCAATAGTGCATTATATGGAAACCCTATTGGTAATTTGACGGGTATGTATGATGTAGCAAAAGTAGGGAAGGTTTATTTTGAAGATATAGGTCAGGAAGATTATTATCTCTGGTTGAAAATATTAAAGCAGGGATATATTGCGAAAAATACGAAAACTTTGGAAGCATTATATAGAATTTCAAAAACTTCTATATCTCATAACAAAGTAAATGCTGCTGCCTGGACCTGGGAAATATATAGAAAAGTGTTAGGCAAAAACATGATAAAATTGTTATTTTGTTACACAATATATATGATAAGAGGAATATTAAAATATTTAAAATAAGTAAGGAAAAAAAACAATGAATATAGCAGTTATTGGTGGAAGCGGTTTTGTTGGGACAAGACTTGTAAAATGGTTAAAAACAAAAGGTTATAATGTAAAGATTTTAGATAAGCGAGATAGTGCAGATTATCCAGAATTATGGGTACGTTGTGATATTAGAAATGCACCTGATGAGATAGCAGAATATACGGAACTACTTACAGATTCTGATAAGTCAATGTCTATGCATTCACTTCTTGATGCTTTAAGAAGTAGTGATGTTGTAATTAATCTTGCTGCAGAACACCGGGATAATGTAACTCCAAAATCTTTATATGATGACGTGAATGTAAACGGTAGTGAAAATATCTGTAAGGCATGTACAGAACTGGGAATTCATAAAATCATTTTCATAAGTAGTTGTGCTGTTTATGGTTTTGCACCGGCGGGAACAGATGAAACAGGAAAAATAAATTATTTCAATGATTACGGTCGTACAAAATATCTAGCGGAAGAAAAATATAGAGAATGGCTTAAAAATGATTCAGCAAATTGCGCTGTAATTATTCGTTCTACTGTAATCTTTGGAGAAAAGAATCGTGGAAACGTATATAATCTGATTTCTCAGATTTCAAGTGGAAAGTTCCCGATGGTAGGAAAAGGAACAAATCTCAAGAGTATGAATTATGTGGAAAATGTTGTTGCCTTTCTGGAATATGAGATTACACATGATAATGAATCTGGAGAACATCTCTACAATTATTGTGATGAACCTGCTTACGATATGAATCATTTTGTTTTGGAATGTTATAAGGTACTTGGCAAACCGAAAAATAAACTTATACATTTCCCATATTGGCTTGCGTATTTTGGGGGACTTTGTTTCGATTTATTGGCATTTATTACACACCGTAAGTTTACAATAAGTTCCATTCGGATAAAAAAGTTTATTCAAAATACATATTTTATATCAAACAACATAAAGAAAACAAATTTTGTCCCCCCGGTCTCTTTGGAAGAAGGCCTGCAACGAACAATTACTTATGAGTTTTTGAGGTAGATTATGCAACAGAAAGCAAGGAATTCTGCATTTGAGTTATTACGAATAATAAGCATGGTATTAATTGTTATGCATCATTATTCGGAGCATGGAGAATTTGATTTTATGTTACCTTTTAATATGAAATTATATTATGTTCAGTGCTTGCGAATGGGAGGTAAACTTGGAGTAAATTTATTTGTTCTTATTTCTGGTTATTTTCTATGTAAATCCGAAAAAATAAATTTATTAAAAATATTTAAACTTGAAATTTGTGTAATATTTTATTCAGTATTAATTGGGTTATTGTTCTTTTGTTTCCAGCCTGATAAAGAGTCATTAAGAGAATTATTACAAGAATTTACTCCGATACGTTCACAAAGATATGGATTTTATACTACGTATTTTGCAATGATTTTATTTAGTCCGTTTTTAAATAAACTTGTTTATTATTTTAAGAAGGATGAATTGAAAAGGCTATTATTGTTAATTTTGATAATTTGGGTAGTAATTCCTGTTATTCCAACTTTTTATGCAATTCGAATGTCAGAACTGGGCTGGTTTTTCTTTCTTTATTTATCTGCTGCTTATATTAGACTTTATGGTAATGATTTATGTATGTGTGCAAAAAAATATTTTCTTATAAGTATTGGATGTTATGCGTTAGTTTTATTATCCGTTTTGATGTTTGATTTTTTGGGGGCAAGAAATATGATTTTTCAAAAAAAGTTTACATATTTTTTGCCAATGAATAGTATTTTGATTTTTTCAGCTTCCATAATGTTATTTATTGTATTTACAAAATTAAATATTAACAATAACAAATTTATTAATATTATATCTTCAGCAACTTTTGGAATATATTTAATTCATGAAAATCATCTTTTAAGGCATTTTATATGGGTTGATCTTTTTAGAAATTCTCAATTTATTAATTCAAACTTCATTTATTTACATTCTATAATTGCAATTAGTTCTGTATACATTGCAGGTACATTAATTGAATTAATTAGAAAATATGTTTTAGAAAGACCATTATTTATAATTATCAAAAAAATAATTCCCGATTCGTTGTTAGTGTCAGGTGAAAACGATTATTTTGTTTTTTTTGCCGGACCTGAACATAAAGAGCAAAATTAAAAAAAAGGATAGTATGATATGAATGATGCCATTATAAAACTTCTTACACCAGTTATTGCATTTGCTAGTTTTTTCTGTTTAAATTTTTTTACTAAAGAATTTAGAAACGGAATAAAAAAACTACGAACTATTCAACGTGAAGTTGAACGAAACAATTCACTATTTGAAGGAGATTTCTTTAGAGGGATTTTATCTTCTAAAGGGAAAAAAGGTATAATAAAAGAGTTTGTAGATGCTCTTCCATCAAAATCGGGAAATAACGAAAGAATTTTTATTAATAAAGCAAAAAAAGAAAGTTATTTAATTATTGGTGAAAGTGGCTGCGGAAAAAGCACTTTTCTTCTTCAGGATTATCTTAAACATCCTTTTAGTTTATTTAGTACGCAATTCCCATTTATTCACTTATATAATTGGCTATTCTCGTTCTCTTTATTTTTGTCAGCAAATCAATTGATTAATCTTGATGCTGAATTTATTAAATCAATAAAAGAAAACAACTCCTTTCATTCCATTAGACATTATAGGCTTTATTTGGATGGGTTAGATGAATTGGGAGAACAGTTTGAGGCTAAGAAAGATTTAATATTTGAACTGATAAAACTTTTTAAGAATGCAGGTAAATGTGAAGTAAAGATTGCGTGTAGACGTAAGTTCGCAGAACGTAATAATTATTTTAAAGAAGTTTTTGAAAAAGAATGGTTTGCAGGCGGATATCAGGTTTATGAAATTGATTATTGGGATTCTGAATCTTTGGAAGCAATAGCAAAAAAAATTTTGGGAAATAAAAACTTAAAAAGAACCTTAAAAGTCCAGGCTACAGAAATATTTAATAATTCAAGAAAATGGGAAAAAAGATTTTCGCATTTCATGAAAACTAATTATTCAAAAGTATTTATGACTACAACTACATTTGATAAATGTCTTATTAATTCTCCATTACTTTTAATGCTCTTTTTGTACACAAATCTATTTACCTTAGATAAGATTGATTTATCAGATTCTATATCTAAATATGAATTATATGAAAAGTTTATTAATGCCCTTGGCTTTACTGCAGGTGCTGCTACTTCTGAATTACAGGAAGAAAAAAAGACATTAGCTGAAATTGCATTTAATCACTTTGTGAAAATTAATACTTCTGATTATAGTAGAATTGATTCTTCTGAAGAGACACAATTATCATCTGTAAATAAATTAAAAAAAATAATAAAAGAAATAAATGGTGATGATAAGCAGGAAATTAGTTTTATTCATTATTCTTTTCTGGATTTTTTTGTTGCTTATCATTATCAATCGGTTTTATGTAATACTCATCTGGAAGCAGAAGATTATGTCAAAGTCCTTGGGGTAGACTATCAGAATGAAATTGCAGATTTTATAACAGATACACTATTAGTTAAAAACATAAGTAATGATTTATTTCTAAACATGAAAAGTATATACTCCTCTATAATACAAAAACGATTTTTGGATAAGAGTTCTGTAAAAACTTTTCTGGCAAAAAAAGAAATAGCCTTCAGATTAGGAAGATTATTATATCCTTCTAGAGATGTGAGGGAAGAGGTTTCTGCCTTCCTCAAAGATATGTATTATACTGACGAGCAGACTTATAAGAATGATAAAGAGCCTGACCTTCATCTTGCTATGCTCAAACGCTGGCTTGCAATTGCGGGTAGTTTGTTGAACACGAAAGATGGAGAAGAAATAGAAATCGATTATATAAAGAAGATGATTTGTAAGCCTTATACTGATAATATTGAGGATCTGGCGAATCGTTCTCAAACTCTTGTTTTCTACGGTGATGTAACAAAGGTATCTGCCCTGGATTATAAAGATGAAAATCCCGAAACTCCATGTAATAATTCTATAAAAAAAAGAATTAATCGACTTTTATATATAAATGACAAAAAGAGTTTTAAATTATTAGATAAAGGTTTGAATCCAAGAGACCCGGAATTAAAATATTATTGTTTCAGGGCTTTTGATTTAGCTTCGATTTATTGTTTGCTTAGATTCCATGGAGGAAGTAACAGTCTATTTATTGAAGAATTAGAATCTCATGAACCAAAAATTAAAGTAAAAGGCATAAGAGTTTCTTTTGAAAATGCAAACCCCGAAAGGGAAAAAATTATGCAACTGCTTATAGAAGCATTAAGTTCTAATTCTTTGCAAGAAAAAATAGATATGTAAGAACTGATCATTATCTTCTGTAACTGCCGGTGTTAAACTTTAGATTTTTTTTGCCGGCATGGCCACCAGAAGCAAGCCTCCTTCGGATTGCATATAACTGCAACACTTTTTTAATACAGTAATTACCACAAATTATTAATATATAATTGTATATCAGGTAGAGAAACAATTTTATATTTGTTTTTTATGTCTGTAAAGTAGTTGAATATTAAATTATTATCTATTATTCGATTAGATGCGTCATTTTCAGAAAGTCCTTCACGTGCTTTTAACCAAGGGAGTTCTTTATGGGTAAACTGTTCGAGTATTTTCCCGCTATATTTGCCAAAATATTCGATCACCAGATTTAGTATAGATGTCTCTTGTGACATGAGTTCTGGGGCTTTTAATGGCTGTGGTATTGCATCATATTTATAGTCTCTGTATTTTTCATATACATTTCTATAAACTGGACCGTGCACCCATGCTTCACATTCATCTGTAAATGCAAACTTATTGTAAAAAATTATGAAGCAGGCCTGTGTATAATAAAGCATTTTTTGTAGTTGTAGAGGGGTAATATCACCACACTTTGCAAGAAGATATGTTGCATACAAAAAGAGGATAGAGGTTTCATTTCTGTTAATAAGATTATTTGCTGCTACTATAGTTTTCCTTAAAGTTATCTCATTCAATAAGTTTTTATTTTGTTCAACCAACTCCAAATAAAAAGACGGATTGTTATATACACGGGAAAGTAATTGCTGTGTAGATTTTTTGGGAATACTTCCATTTAAATAATTTGTAAATGTCTGCTCTCCAAGCCCAATTGCAACAGAGAAGGGGCGTTTTCCGATATTATATTTTGTAAGCAGCTCTTCAAGCTGTTGTATTGACAGATAGCCATTCTGCCTGCGCCAGGCAGCTTCTCTTTGAGCCAGATTAAAATTATGAAGTTCTCCTACCCAGACTTCATTGTGACAATTCGGACAGTAGGCTCTTTTTGTTAAAATGGATGCCTCACTTCCAAAGGTATTCATTACTTCATATTTTTCTATAATATTACATTTAACTTCTTTATCGCAGTGTTCGCAATACTGTATGATTTTTGTAGTTTTGTTTTTCATAGTAGGTGGCTTCCTTATAAAAAATAATTAAAATAACGTCGTCAAAGATTCCGGGTTATCCGAAGGGTGAAAAGAAAGTACTAAGGTACTTTTTTCTTTCTTATTTGTTTTTATATAAATAACGAGAGTATCTTCCTTAGGACCTCCCTTTATTATCTTCATAAACTTTCCGTCATAGCGGAAAATAAAAAGTAAATCTCCGGCATTTTCTCCTTTTTGGTACCAGCAAAAATTCTTATAGGTTAAACTAAGTAATACGCTTTTTATTTTTCCTGTAAGCGATACATATTCACTGTTTTCAAGAAATGAAATTGTCTTTTCATTTTCTCTTGAAACAGTGAATTTTCCATTCTTGATATCAGGATGAATCTTAGCTAAATAAGATTTTACTTCATCGATTGTGATATCTGTACAATGTTCGTGTGGATCTAAAATTTCTTCACATGAGCGCATAATTTAAAATATACTACTGAAATAATAAAATGCCAAGTAAAAAATGTATAAAATTGTACAAAAAAATATTGATAAGGTCTTAATACTTGCAATAATCACTTTCCTATTATAAACTGTAGCTGGGTTGGGGAAGGAGAGAAAGTTTTGAATCATAAAAGTATACTAGCTGTGCTTGCAGCCTTGTTTTGTGCCGGCCTGATTAGCTCTATTTCGACATTTCATTCCTATATAGTATTTTATCCTGAACTTTTTTATGCCTGTGTTTTTGCGGTGCTGGTTATTGTGTGCATTGTGTTCTTTTGCAGCGAAGACCGTGCGGCTAAAAAACATAAAAGACCGAGCTTTGTAAAAGTTGTAGACCAGCACATGTTTATTTCTAAAAAAGAACCAGTTACTCTTCGTCAGAGAAAAAATCTGTTCATGCGTGTAAGCATTATTGCACTTCTTGGATTTTTTAGAAAGAAGTGATAAAATCCTTTCGTGTTTTTAAAAGCGTTTATTAAGCGGGAGCCTGTTTTGTTTGCGGATATTTAGAATAACTCTCCTCCCTTCATAAGGTCCGGCAGGTTCTTGTGAATAATGCCGTTACGATGCTGAATCGGGTCGCTTCTGGTAAGGACATATTTTGGATAATTATCCTTTATTGATTCAAGCGGCCTGTATTCACGCTCCTCAGTTTCCGGGCTGGACATGATTGTCATACAAATCTGAAGGTATGCGTAATCAATGTCTTTTCGGAGAATGAAGTCACATTCCAGTTTCCCGATACGGCCTACACTTACTGAATAGTCGTTTGAGCGTGCATAAATATAGGCGACGTTTTCCATAACCGGGCCGTAGTTTATGCGGTTGTCGGTATTTGTGGAGTAGTAAAATCCCAGGTCGGAAAGATAATATTTCTTTTCTCCTGCTATGGATTTTTTTGATTTCAAATCAAAGCGGCTGCATTCATAAAGAATTTTTGCGTCACAAAGAATCTTGATATAGTTATTCAATGTCTCCCTTTTGATTTTTGTGCCGTCTTTTTCAAGAGCTTCCAGCATGTTTGTAAGGCTTGTCGTTGCACCAAAATTGTTTATAAGGTACTGCTGGATTTTCTGAAAGACAGAAACGTTTCTGATTTTAACCCTGCGCCTGATGTCCTTCTGAAAAATTTCAGATATTACGCCCGTCACATAAGTTTTTTTATCCTGCAGGGAATCATACTGAACGGCTTTTGGAAATCCGCCTTCCATAAGATAATTGTCAAATTCCTGAACCAGATTCTGATTGATGTTCTTTTTTAGGAAAGCCTTCATGCCAAGATATTCCTGGAAGTTCAGAGGGAACATCTCAAACTCAATGTATCGTCCCGTAAGCTTTGTAATAAGCTCGCCGCTTAAAAGATAGGAATTTGAGCCTGTTATGAAAATTGAAATATCACCTTCATCCCGGAATTCGTTAAGGACTTCTTCAAAGTCAGTTACATTCTGAACTTCATCAATAAAAAGATATTTGAGTCCCTTTACCTTAATGTTGTCTTCTATGAGTTTTTCCAGCTGATCCGGAGTTTTGATGCTTCTGAAACCGCGCTTGTCCAAATCGAAATAGATTATGTTTTCTTTCAAAACGCCATTTTCTTCAAGTTCTTTTGCGATAGTCAGCATAAGACTTGATTTTCCGCAGCGTCGTACTCCTGTAATAACCTTGATGATTTCCGTATCGTTGTAAAAGCCGCGGATTTTTTTCAAATATGATTCACGCTTGTAATATTTCATAATGCACCTTCTGATTTTATTGTATGTACAAAAAGAAATAATTGCAAGTTAAAAGGGTTGTATTTTTATAAAATTTGAATATTACCCCCTTAACCTGCAGATATTTAATAAAATATTAAACAGGGATAATGATATAGAGTAACACCGATGCTTGACCGCTTCTTTTCTTTCTAGTTAAAATACCCGCATGTCTTTTATAAAACGTGAGCCTGTTTTGTTTGCAGCTCTTGTGCTGGCCCTTGGCGCGGTGTGTCTAGTGCGGCCTGGGGTGGAGCTTTGTCTGCAGGCAATTGATTTTCGAACCCTGGCTATTTTGTTTTCGCTGATGATTGTGATTAAGGCGTTCCAGAGTCAGAACTTTCTGGACTTTGTGGCGGCAAGGCTTTTGAGGCTGTGCAAGACTCGGCGGGCCCTTTATTTTCTTTTGACTTACCTTGTCTTTTTCAGTTCCATGTTTGTTACAAACGATGTGGCGCTTTTGACCTTTGTGCCAATTTCCCTTTTGATTTTTAAGCGGATTGAGCTGCCGGCTCTGCACATTGTGGTGCTGGAGACTCTGGCGGCGAATCTTGGTTCCTGCATTACTCCTATGGGGAATCCGCAGAATCTTTATCTTTTTTCTTACTACGGTTTTGGGGCTCTGGAGTTTTTTGCTTTGACGGCAAAAATTGCAGTTCCGGCCTTTTTGCTTTTGACTGCTATTGTTCTCTTTTTAACAAGGAGGCGGCTTGCGGGGCATGGGGGATATTCACAGCCTCAGACACTCGCGGGCAATGTGCTGCAGTCTCAGGTTGTGCGGCTTAAGCTTGATTTTCGCACCATTTTTTATGTGGCTGATTTTATCCTCTGCCTGCTTGCGGTTTTTCATGCCGTAAACTACCTGCTTATGTTTGCCGTAACTGTTCTGGTAATGGCGGTGTGCAACTGGCGGCTTTTTAAGAAAGTTGATTACAGTCTGCTTTTGACCTTTGTGGGCTTTTTTATTTTTACGAAAACGCTTTCTACGGTTTCGGCTTTTTCTGATTTTATAAAATCTGTGTTGTCGTCGCCGCTTAAAACCTACCTTACAGGCATTGCCGCAAGCCAGGTTATAAGCAACGTGCCGGCCGCCCTGCTGCTCTCTGGCTTTACAGATAACGGCGCCATGCTGTTGCTGGCCGTGAACGTGGGCGGCCTGGGAACCCTGATCGCCAGCATGGCAAGTGTTATTTCCTTTAAGCTCTACAGTGCAGACTCTGCGGTGGTTGAGCCTGTCGAAACCACCGGAGCCACCGCGGGTCATAGCTACTTCGCCGTCTTCACTGCCTACAACCTGGTGCTGCTGGCGGTGCTGGGGGTTGTTGTGTATGTTTTGTAACTGACAGTTGATTTTGTATTTGTCGCTTTGAAAACGACCACTTTATTCTTCCTTAGTTTATTATTAATCATAACTATGGCAAATGAAATTATGATTAATAACGAAGAAGATTTGAAATCAAAGATTTACACAATCCGCAGCCTCCAGGTAATGCTGGATAGAGACCTGGCGGAGATTTATGGGTATGAAACAAAAAGATTTAATGAACAAGTAAAGAATAATATTGAGCGTTTTGATGAAGATTTTATGTTTCAATTAACTGAAGAAGAGACAAAAGAGTGTTCAAGGTCGAAAAATTCGACCTTGAACGCAAAAGGTCGCGGAAGAAATATAAAATATGCACCTTATGCCTTCACCGAACAAGGGGTGTATATGCTCATGACAGTTCTCAAAGGTGAACTTGCAGTGTCGCAAAGCAAAATGCTTGTTAGACTCTTCAAGAAGATGAAGGATTATGTAATCGAAAATCAGCAGATAGTTAGTAAGCGGGATTTTTTACGTCTTTCATTACAGACTGCAGAAAATGCACAAAACTATATTGAGGTCAGACAAAAGCTTACAGAAATTGATGACAAGGTTGAAGATGTTGTAAGCAATCTTGGAGAGATGGTAAGGAAATCAGAACTTTCTCCATTTATGATGAATCTTGGAAAACCGGAAATTCCTTCTGGCTGGCTTATCTTAAATGGACAGCCGGTAGAAAGTGATATGGCTTATGAGCAGATTTATACGTTGGCAAACAAATCTATTTATATTGTTGATAATTACATTTCCTTGAAAACCCTGGTTCTTTTCAAAAATGCAAAACAGAACGTTTCCGTGACTATCTTTTCTGATAATACAAATAACGGACTTCATCAGGTTGAATTCAATGATTTTTGTAAAGAATACCCCGAATTGAAAATAGATTTAAGACAGGCAGGCGGAATCTTTCATGACCGGTATATTATATTGGACTATAAAACTTCAGATGAAAAAATCTATCATTGTGGAGCAAGTTCAAAAGATGGCGGAAGGAAAGTAAATACAATCACTTTGACGGATGATACTTCGGTATACAATAATTTGATTATGCAGTTACTAAAGAACACGCCGCTTGTGTTGAAATAACATTAAATCCCCTTTTCACCGTAGTGGTCAAGAATCTGGTTTACAGTAATAACATCGAAAATGCGGTGAGTAAAACAGTAACGCAGAATCAAGTCGGAACGGAGACTTTTTGAAAGTGAATATCCGGCAGTTTTTAAAAGGTCTTCAGTTTCATCTGTCTCAAGATTCATTGCAAGACAAAGTTTGAGTAGCGTATTTTTATTCGGGTGATATTCTGGTTGTGTCCGGATTTTTGAAAAGAGTTTACGGTCGATATCTGCCTTTTTATAGACTTCTACTTCGTCAAGATTCTTAGAGAGAATTGTTTTACGGATTTTCTCCTGCAAGATATCATCTGACACGGTTATGTAATTATTTATAGAACCATAATCCGGTGTTGATTCCCTGATTTCAATGACAGGTATATCAGTTGAATACTGAAAAGAGTTTTTGAGAAAAAGATCAATTTCATTGAAATCAAGGGGTTCAGCTTTGTTCATATGCAAAATTATGAATTATATTCTGATTTTTTGAAAGAGTGGAATTGGAACCACTTAAAATCAAAATTACTTCCCGGCAGGAAGACGAAGCTGATTTTCTGGCGGCCGGTGACTGGCGTTAGAGGGAAGGTCTTTTCTTCATAGCCGTCTGTGTGGGCGAACTCGATTACCTGGGTTGTGCTTGAACCGTCCTCGGCAAAGAACTTGATATTGATTGTGTTGTTCTCTGTGTTGGATTTGCCGCAGATGGTGATTGAGGTGGTCTCGAGGTCTCCAAAATCCATATCTGAAAAATCAAGATTTACGTTGTTGCCGATTCCTTCTACTGCATCCTCTGTGCGGGTAAAGGTGTCGCCTGCAATTAAGTTTGCGTCCAGGGCGCGCAGCTTGGCGTAGGCCTTAGCGGATTTTTCGAAATAAAAACCGTGCAGGTAGAGGTCTGTCTCAAAGCTGATGGTGATTGTGTGTACACCAAAGAGGCGGCGTTTGAGTGTAAAGACATTTTCGCTGTAGGTGTTGTAGATGGATTCGTGGCGGTAGGTGAAGGTACCGAGATTTTCAGCTGCCACCCCGGTGCCTTCGCCATCCCACACTTTAATTTCCAGTTCCGTAGCAAAGCTGAAAATTGGCAGATGGATTGTGTCGGCTCCGTCCACCCCAAAATCAACCTTGTCAAAACTAATCCACGTAGGGCCGCATTTCCTGTTCGAAATACCGCTCTCCAGAGACATCTCCGGCTTCTCCTTTCCTCCTTCGCTGTCCCAGCCGGTAAAGCGGCAGGCTTCAATCAGTGTGTAAGGATTCAGGCGGCAGCTGCCGATTTCGCTTACGGTAAATGGCAGGTCGCTTATAACCTCATCATACTTAGTGCCGTTCTGGGCCGTGCAGCGGAGAATGCATTCTCCATCGCCGGCTGCTGTGATGGTGCGGGTGTCTGCGGTGCCGGAAACTGTGATGTTGTCGCTGGAAATACATTCCTTAAAAACCGGGTTCCAGCTGATTTCTTTTATACTTGCGTTTTCTGGCAGCACCTTTGCACTAACTTGAATCTGACGGTTAGTGGCGTCTAATTTAGTTGAGTCGTCTGCAATCAGTTCTATTTTGCGGGTTGGAACAAAATCTTTCTCCGGCCTGATTGCAAGGTAAGGTGCTACCTCGCTCCACTTCTCCTGTCCGGCCGGAGCGTTTCCGTTGTACTTAATGGAAACATTCGGAAGCCCTGCGCTCGCCGCGGTCACGACAAAAGAAGAACTCTTTTTCTTACTGCGTACAATTGCAATCAGCCTGTTTGCAAAAAGCTTTCTTGTGTGGCTGCGGCTTCCTTCCGGCTTGTATTCCTCGTAGTCTGTTGAGTCGCCGTTATCCATGCCTAACAGTTCGGCATCGCCTGCTACGTTTATGGTAATGTAGTTGCGTGCGTTTTCTACAAGTGTGCCGTCGCGGTCTGCGAGCATTATCTGGATGAAGTGGATTGGTTCACAATTGTCATTGCGAGCGGAGCGAAGCAATCCATTGTTATAGTCCTCTTCCGGTTTTAATATAATTCTCGCCGGATCGCCAAAAGATCTCTTCACATCCTCCGCAATCACCTTTCCATTCGCATCATATGCCACCGCGCGAATCTCACCCTTGTGATACTCAAGCTGCCACTGACCAAACGGTGACACTCCATCCCTGTGGTTTATTTCCTGTTTACCAAGCGACTTGCCATTAAAAAAGAGCTCAACAAAATCAGCGTTTGTATATGCTTTTACATCAATCAGCTGACCTTCATTCCAGTCCCAGTAGGGGAGCAGGTGTACAAAAGGCGCAGTAGACTTTCCGGCCCACTCAGACTTGTACAAAAAGTAAGTGTCCTTTGGAAAGCCTGCTGTATCAATCTGTCCAAAGAACGAAGACTTTGTGTGATACGGAGTAGGCTCTCCAATATAGTCCCAGCCGGTCCAGATAAACTGTCCTGCAGAAAAAGGACAGTCGCGGTCGTTGGCAATTACAGTCTGTGTGTTCTTGCAGCCCCATGGGGTAGTGCAGTTTCCGAGTGTAGAACACTGTCCGTCGCTGAAGGTTACCAGCTGCAGAGAATCCGGAAAGTGATAGATTCCTCGGCTCTGAACTGTGGAACCGGTTTCGCTTCCGTAAATATTCCAGTCAGCATACTTTTTGTGGTGCTCGTCGTAAAGACGTTCCAGATAATTGTAGCCCACCACATCAATATTCTCTGCGCACTTTTGCGCCCCATCCGTCATCATATAATTTGAAGCGATTGTAATCTGAGCATTTTTATGAGGGTCGTGTTTTTCTACTGCGGCATAAAGTCGTTTTGTGATTGCGAGTCCGTTGCCCATATGGGTGTCGTAAATCTCGTTTCCAATTGACCACATAATTATGCTCGGATGGTTCCTGTCGCGTCGTACCCAGTTTGCAACATCGCACTCACACCACTCATTAAAATAGTTACCGTAATCAAACTGAGTTTTTGGTTTTTCCCACATATCAAAAATCTCGTCATCTACGAGAAGACCCATTTCGTCGCAAAGGTCCAGCCAGGCTTGTGGCGGCGGATTATGAGAGCAGCGCACGGCATTTACACCCATCTCCTTGAGCTTTGAAAACTGACGTCGCAGGGCTGTGGCATTAAAGGCAGCTCCCAGAGCTCCCTGGTCGTGATGCTGACAGGCCCCGTAGATTTTTACATGGCGGCCGTTCAGGAAAAAGCCCTCGTTGGCTGTGAACACGGCATGCTTAAAGCCGCAGTGCTGGCTGATTTCGTCGAGCACAATTCCGTCTGCCGCAATCAGCTGCGTGGTGAGAATATAGTAACAAGGCGAGCTGATGTCCCAGAGGGCAGGGGCCTTTACTGTGTACTCGCCGTCGCTATCAAAAGAAGTAAAGACTGTGCCGTCGGGCCTGGTGAGAGTGTGCTTTACTGTGGCCCCGGTGGTTGAGTAGTCCGAAGGACGTATCGAAGCCACCTCAGAGCTCAAGATGATTTTCCACTCCCCGTCAAGCTTAGACTCGTCACAAGGCACAGCGCTGAAATAAACCCCGTCGCTCACAAGGTGCTCTGCCGGGCAGTTTATAAGCTGTACATCGCGGAAGATTCCAGCTCCCGAATACCATCTTGTATTACAGTTCTGGTAAACGGCAATCACGAGTACTTCATTGCTACCTGCCTTTACCAGCGAACTTATATCAAACTCAAAAGCCGAGTAGCCGTATTTCCATTCTCCCGCCTTTTTGCCATTAACCCAGACGGCACTGTTCATGTAAACGCCTTCAAAGGCCAGGGCAATGTAGCGGCCGGGAACCGTGTCAATATCAAAACTCTTCTTATAAAAGCCAACACTGTTTTTGTACAAATCCTTTACGTGATAAATCTGCCAGTCGTGTGGAAGTGTCACTGGCCTGTAAGTCTGGTTATCAGCTTCTTTCAAAAACTGTTCAGGTGTAAAAAGCACGGGTACTTTTGAAGCCCCGTCCTCGCCAGTTTTAAACATTGTGTTTTCATCAATCGCCAGCTCTGCAAAGGTCCAGCCGTCGTTAAAAAGAGTTCTCATAATAAAAAAGTATAATATGTAAATCAGCGCCTGTGAATAAGAAAAACAGCCGATACGACGTCCAAGGGGCTTTTATTCGTAAATATAAAAGCGATTGTCAGGATCAGCTTTGGCTTTGTAGAGGGCAATATCAGCTTTTTTGAATAGCTCAGAATAATTTTTTTCTTCGCCCCGGTAAATTGCAATTCCAATACTCAGGCTTACCTTCTGGTCTGTCTTTCCTATTGTAATATTTTCGGAAGCTCCGCTTACAATTTCTTGAGCAAGCTTTTTTGCAACTTCTTCATCATCAGTATTTTTGACTACAAGAATAAACTCGTCGCCGCCAAAGCGTCCCAGAATCTCGCTGCCCGGAACTTTTTCGGCCAGGAAGTTTCCAAGCTGAACGATGACGCTGTCGCCGATATCATGACCCCAGGTATCGTTTATATTCTTAAAGTGGTCTATATCCAGCATAAACATAAAACCACTGTTGCAGGATTCATCTGCCAGAAAAGAATTGATTTCGCGGGTTAAGGCTCCCTTGTTTTTGAGGCCGGTCATTTCATCTGTATCTTTCTGGATATTAATTTCGCGGTTCAAAACAAACTCGCGGATTCTAACAGAGTTTGCAATAATATTAAGAAAGATTCCGACAATTGTAAAAATGGTTACGTTTACAACATCCATCTGCCAGATGTGTTCCGGCTTAATTCCACGCATCCAGATTAAAAATACAATTGACGCACCGCAAAGCTCTACCGCCATCCAGAACGGCTTGTCTATCATAAACATTGGGGTAATAAGCAGCAGGGCAATAAAGGTTGCAGAAGGATAATTTGGATTATTCTGTGTAATAAAGCAGCCAAAAATAAAAAGCAGTGAAATTGAAAGATAAATTAAAAACTGTGCAAAAATAGAATCCTTTTCTAACTGAAAGAAAAATGAAATGGCAAGTGTAGAATAAAAGAACGCACCAAAATATAAGGCTCTGTTTGTGCTTAAAATATCAATAAATATAGAAGAAAAAAACAAAAGCCCGAAAATTATGGCCATAAAAATATGTAGAAGGCGCCAGATTATAAAATTAGAAACATAGGCATCTTTCTTTACTTCGTTATACTCTGCCTTTTCAATTCCACAATAAAAAAAATAATTGTGCAGAGTCCTGAAAAATTGTCTCATTTTTAAATTATATCATGCTTTTATTCTAAAAGAAATGTTTATTATTTAGTTTCTGTGATACTGGTAAAGTCAATTAAATTGTATACAATCTAATTGACACTCCTGGGACTTATCACTATACTCCAAAACAACTGGTCAGAAAAATGCTAGAGTAATAGCATAAAATTTGTTACAATTGGAGTATCCTATGGAAAACTTAGAAAGTGAAAAATATGATTATGTAGTAATTGGTGCAGGCTGTGCAGGTCTTGCTTCGGCTCAGTATGCGGCACGCGGCGGTCTTTCTGTTCTTGTGCTTGATGTAGCAGGTGCTGGTGGACAGGTACTCCAGATTTCTGAACTGGAAAATTATCCTGGAGTTTTTCCTGCTCTTGATGGCGTCACTTATATGATGACTATGCAGAAGCAGGCCGAAGCCTTTGGTGCAAAAGTTATTCAGGCTCAGGTTCTTTCTATAGATAAACTTCCAGGCGGGGCCTTTATTGTAAAAACAAAAAAGGCCGCTTATGAGGCTAACTGCCTTTGTCTTGCAACAGGTGCTATTCACCGTAACCTCGAAGTTCCAGGCGAAAAGGAATTTAGCGGACGCGGTGTTTCTTACTGTGCTACCTGCGATGGTCCTTTCTTCCGTAATAAAAAAATTGTAGTTGTTGGCGGAGGCGATTCTGCCTGCAGCGAGGCTATTTATCTTTCTACACTTTCAAGCGATGTTTCTATTATTCACCGCCGCGACAAGTTCCGTGCTCAGCAGGCTGTAATTGATAAAATGCTTGCAGCCGGCGTTAAGCCTGTTTATGATTCTGTTGTTAAAGAGATTAAGGGTGGGGTAAAGGTAGAATCAGTTATAGTTGAAAATGTGAAAACCGGCGAGCAGACTGAGCTTGCAACTGACGCTGTATTTATTTTTACCGGAATGCTTCCACAGACAGACCTTGTTGATATGCTTCCTAAAGACCCTGCCGGCTATATTCTTACTGATGAAAATATGGAAACCTCAGTGCCTGGCCTTTTTGCCGCTGGCGATGTTCGCAGCAAACCTTTCCGCCAGGTGGTTACCGCAGTTTCAGATGGAGCAATCGCTGCCCACGTAGCAAGCGAAAGAATCAGAAATGCTTAAACGACTTCCTGCCTTACTTCTTGCTGCTGCACTTTTTTCCTCTTCTTTTCTCTGGTCTCAGGCGGCTCAGAACACTGTAAACTTCTGGACCCGCATGCCTAACGACGAGCTAGCCGACCAGATTACCAACGAAATGACAGACTCTGAGCTGCTCTCGCAAACCTTTATGTTTGGCTGGGCGGGTGCAGAACCACCAGAGCTTTTGTTCCAGTGGGTTGAGAGGGGCCTTGGCAGCGTTAAGGTTTTTGGCTGGAATACTGATGATATTTATCTTGTTGCAAAATCTATTTCGGGCTTGCAAAAGCAGGCTGCCGAGGGACGTTTTCAGATTCCACTTTTTGTTGCAACAGACCAGGAGGGCGGATGGATTCGCCATGTTAAAGGAGACACTTCTATAACCCCTGGTAACATGGCAATTGGTGCGGGCGGTTACCCGATTGATTCGTGGAAGTCTGCCTATTATATAAGCCGCGAAATTAAGGCGCTTGGAATTAATATGAACTTTGCGCCTACCGTAGACCTTTTTACAGATCATGATTCTTCTATTATAGGTACGCGTTCTTTTGGTGATGACCCGGATAAAAGTGGTATTCTTGGGGCTGCTTTTGTTTCGGGCTCTGAGGCTGCAGGTGTGCTTTCTACTGCAAAGCATTTCCCGGGTCATGGCGACACAAGCCTGGACTCGCACGGAAAGCTTCCTGTAATCAATATTGATTTTGACACTTTTAAAAACCGCGAGCTTACTCCTTACTTATATCTCATAAAGGAAAAGGTGCCGGCAATAATGTCGGGCCACTTAAGCTTCCCGCTGATTGAAACCTCGGGTGCGCCAGCATCTCTGTCATATTACTTTCTCACAGACCTGCTTAGAAATCAGCTTGGTTACGATGGCCTTATTATAACTGATGATATGATGATGGTTGGAGCCACTGTGTATGCGGGTACAATGTCTAATTCGTTTAAGATGGCGCTTGAGGCTGGCAACGACATTATTCTTTCTTCTACAACTGCAAAATTAAACGAAGCGCTCTGGTATAAAAACCTTGAGCTCATGACTATTGATGAAAGCTTCCGTGCCCGCGTAAAGGATGCTGCCCGCCGTGTAATTAAAGCAAAACTTGACTATTTTAAGAGTGGTAATGCGGCTCCTCTCTACCCGGATGCCGATGCAATCGACTCTCACATACCGGACCGCGAAGGCGAAAAGTTCTTTCTTGAACAGGCCTGCCGTTCTGTGACTGTAGAAAAGCAGGGTAGTCTGCCGCTCACGGCAGACAAAGCCGGCCGCGTATTACTGATGGGCTCGCTCACCAGCTTCTTCAAAGCAGGCCGCCAGCGTTACCCGGGCGCCGGCGAATTCCACTACACCTACGAAACAGGCCCGAACGAAACCCAGTGGGTACTGGACAATCTGCCGTCCGTGGCGGCCGGTTACGACACCGTAATAATCTGCGTGTCGAGCGAAAACCATGTGCGTATAGCTGAATATTTCCGCGGCTCCGGCAAGCGTGTAATAGTTCTCTGTAACATGACGCCAACTCTTACCGAGCGCCTGCAGTGGGCAGACAGCATTCTGCTTGGCTACAGCTGGCGCTGCGATTATTCTCTTAAAGCAATGTTAGGTGCAGTTAACGGCGAGTTTGTACCACACGGCACAAAGCCGTATAATTAACAGGTGGTTTCGATACGCCCTTCGGGCTACTCAACCACCGTTATTCAAAGGTCGGTATTTCACGTATCTTATTATACTTCGCGTCGTAGTTGTGGCTGTTCGGCCTTATTCCAAGAATCCTTTCATTTTCCGCCTGCAGCTGAAACTTAATCATCTGCTTAAAGGCATTCATCATAGGCTCCGGGTCTACGGCCGGGTCGCACAAGCCCGCACTCTGCATTTCTTTTATCAGATAATAACATGACTCAACTGTAGAAATGTATTCCGGGCGTGGTTCGTGCTTAAAAGTAAAAATGGAACGGTAGTCGCCGTAAAACGAAAGGCGTGGCAGTTTGAGCAAAAAGGGATTATGCTCAATCAGCTTGCGTGCACAAAACCAGGTAGAATCTAAAATCAAAACGAGCAGCTTGCGGCCGGCCAGTGCTTCGCCAAAGCCCTCGCGGCGGGCTGTCCATGCTTCTTCTCCAGGGTACATCATAACTGGAAAATACTGTGGGTCTGCAAGGAGCTCCTGTAAGCGCTTATTGTGTTCAAACTCAAAGCCAACGAGTATTTCAGAATCCTTCAGAGAAATCTTTGCAATGTGGCCGGTTCCGGTTCTCTGGCGCTTTGCCTCCTTCTGATGCATTAAAAGTACAAACTTAATGCCCGGGTCAATTTCCTTTGTGTACGGGCACAGGCATGCAGATTTAGGCTTAAAGCATTTGTAACACATTTCGCTCATGGTTGTTCACTATATCATATGTTGACAAAATTTTCTATAATGTCATAATATACAGAACACTACGGAGAACATAAGGGGTGGCATATGAATCTTGCCCATGAATATATAAAGGATTACCGCGAATATACTTCCTATGAGGATCTTAAGGCAAATTGCCGTCTTCAGGCTCCAGAAAATTTTAACTTTGCTTACGATATTGTAGACCGCTATGCCCGCGAAACACCGGACAAGCGCGCTCTTGTATGGATTGATGATAATTCAGACGAAGCTAAGGTTTTTACCTTTGCTGATATTTCACGCGAATCAAAGCGCGCTGCTTACTGGCTTACTCTCAAGGGTATTAAAAAGGGCGACATGGTTATGCTCATGCTCCGCCGCCGTTACGAGTGGTGGTTCCTTTTACCAGCTCTTCACAGAATTGGTGCCGTTGCAATTGCCGCTTCTGATCAGCTTTTAAAAACTGATATTGAATACAGAACCAACGCTGCAGACGTAAAGATGATTATTTCTTACGACAATCCGCACGTTCAGGAAGAAATTGAAAAGGCAATGGTAAAGTCGCCTACCGTAAAATATCTTGTTACTGTAGGCCCTGACCGCACCGGCTGGATCAACTTCCACAAGGAATACGAACAGATTGACCCTGAGTTCCCTCGTCCGGTAGGAGAGGCTGCTACACATAACAATGACCCTATGCTCATGTACTTTACTTCTGGTACTTCGGGCTATCCAAAAATGGTTCTTCATGATTTTACCTATCCAATCGGCCATATCATAACTGCCAAGTACTGGCACTGTGTTGTTGACGATGGTCTTCACCTTACAATTGCAGAAACCGGTTGGGCAAAAGCCAGCTGGGGTAAGATTTACGGTCAGTGGATTTGTGGTACTGCTCAGTTTGTTTACGACATGAACATGCTCAAGCCGGATAAGATGCTGACCCTGATTTCTAAGTACGGTCTTACAACCTTCTGTGCGCCTCCAACAGTTTACCGCTTCTTGGTCCGTCAGGATCTTTCAAAGTACGACCTGAGCAAGTGTCAGCGTTTCTCTACTGCCGGTGAAGCCTTGAACGACGAGGTTTACGACAAGTGGCTCGAGCAGACAGGTAAGCGCATTTACGAAGGCTACGGTCAGTCTGAATCTGCTGTTATCTGCGGAAACTTTATGGACTTTGCAGATTCTCCTGTAAAACCAGGTTCTATGGGCCGCCCAAGCCCGGCCTACGATGTTGAAATTTTGAATCCTAACGATAAGCCTGTTCCAAATGGCGAAGTTGGAGAGCTTTGTATTCATGTTGACCAGGGACATCCATTTGGTCTGCTTACCGGCTACCACAAGGATATTTCCCTTACTGCAGAAGCCTTTGACGGCGGCTTTTATCATACCGGCGACAATGTTTACCGCGATGACGACGGCTACATCTGGTTTGTCGGCCGCAAGGATGACATCATAAAATCTTCGGGCTACAGAATCAGTCCGTTTGAGGTTGAGTCGATTCTGCAGAAGCATCCGGCTGTTATGGAATGTGCAGTTACCGGTGTTGAAGATGCAAAGCGCGGCCAGATTGTAAAGGCAACTATCGTGCTTGTTCCGGCTTATAAAGACAAAGACAAAAAAGAGATGGAGGTAGAAATTTCTACCTTCGCCAAGGAAAATACTGCTATGTATAAGATTCCGCGTATTTACGAATTCGTGGAAGAATTACCTAAGACAATAAGCGGAAAAATCCGCCGTGTAGAAATCCGCGAAAAGGACAAGGGTAAGGATATTGAAAAAATTAAGCAGGATTTCTAAAAATCGTGTCATGCTGAACTTTTTTCAGCCTTTATTTATTTTCTCTTTTCTCATCACTTCCTGCTCCCTCAAATACAACGAGTCTGTAAACGCAGAAGACAAGGTTCCGGAATTTGTTTTTGAAGAAACCAAAATGGTTCGCTACGAAAACAATACCCCGAACCTCGAAATTTCTGCCGGCAAGCTGGAGCAGTACAAGAACAGCAACGAAACCTACGGAAAAGACATTTCGTTTACCTCTTACGATAAAAAAGGCGAGGTAGAAACCGAAGGCAGCTGCGGAATTATTTTTGCAGATACCGGTAAAAAGCTTTACGAGCTTTACGACGAAATTACCCTCTATAATACCCCAGAAAAAATGCGCTTTTATGCCAATGTTCTTAAATGGGACGGTAAGACAGAACAGCTTACCAGTGGCCGCAGCGATATGGTAAAAATTGAAAAAGATGATACAATAATGCGTGGTAGCGGTTTTTCTGCCAGCGGAGTAAGCAAGACCTTTTCTTTCCGCGGGAATATTACCGGCACTATAGAAACAACAGATGAAGAATAAGCGGATATTTGCGACAATTTTAATTTCTCTTGTTCTGGTTATGGCCGGTACTCCCTTGTTTGCAGAAAAAATCCTTTTTTCTGCAAACCGTATGACGGGCCAGGCCGGTAACTCAAATACCACAACAAGTCTTTCGGGCAATGCTTACATCAAAACAGAAACTATGGAAATTCAGGCTGATGAGGTTGAGCTCTCGGGAGATAATTACCGCTACATTAAGGCATCTGGCAATATATCCGGGAAAAATACAAAAACCAACATGGATTTTACCTGCGATTCCCTTGAATACGACAGAACTACAAAAATTGCCCTGCTTAAAGGCAACGTTAAGCTTGATGATAAGGACAACGATGTAAAGGCCGAGTCGCAGATTATTGAATATAATCAGGATACAGAAATTGCAATTCTGCAGATTCAGATTAAGCTTACCCAGAAGGACAATGTCTGCTCCGGCTCGTACGCAATTTACTATAAAACAAATCAGCTGCTGGAGCTTTCGGGCAATGCGCAGGTTAAGCAGAAGGACGACGTTTTCCGTGCCCAGAACATTACGCTCGACATGAATACTCAGGACATTACTCTTGGTGGTAACGTAAAGGGTAAGGTAACCGAAACTAAGGAAGCGGAAGAAGAAAAGCCGGCAGAAAATCAGGGTGAAAATCAGCCAGAAACAGAAGCTGATAGCCAGCCTGGAACTGAAGTACAGACGGAAGAGGAGGCCGCAGATGGACAATAATATTGAAACAACTGAGAACACAGCTGATACAGGTCATACTCTGCGTGTTACAAGCCTCTACAAGCAGTTTGGCCACAAAAAGGTTGTTCGCGGCGTTGAATTTTCCATGCAGATGGGCGAGGTTCTAGGGCTTCTTGGTCCTAACGGTGCGGGTAAAACAACTACCTTCTATATGGTTGTAGGCTTTTATAAGCCTACTGCAGGCGATGTTTTTCTGGATGATCAGTGTATAACCCGCCTTCCTATGTATAAACGTGCCCGTCTTGGCATTGCATACCTTCCTCAGGAGCCTTCTGTATTCCGTAAGTTTACTGTAGAAGAAAATATCTGGTCTATTCTCGAAACCCGCCGTGACCTTACCAAAGAACAGAAAAAAGAACGTCTTGAATCGCTGATAGAAGAGTTTTCTATTGGACGAATCCGCAAGCAGAAGGCCTTTACTTTGTCTGGTGGTGAACGCCGCCGTACAGAAATTGCGCGTTCGCTTGCCATGGAGCCTAAATTCCTGCTTCTGGACGAGCCTTTTGCCGGAATTGACCCTATTGCCGTAGCTGATATTAAGAGCATGATTCGTCTTCTGGCTCAGCGGGGCATTGGAATTCTCATTACAGACCATAATGTACGCGATACTCTCGAAATTACAGACCGTGCAATCATCATAAATCAGGGAACAATCATGACTCAGGGCACAAAACAGGAAATTCTTTCCAGCGAAGTAGCCCGCGAAATTTATCTTGGTAAAGATTTTTCTATGTAAATGACCCCGTATTTTCAATTTGACATCTGTCTCTTCATATAGTATTATTGTATTTGAACTATTCTAAAAATTTTCAATAGGAGTGAAGTATGAACATCGTGTTGT
>CAMJNC010000005.1 GCA_946407195.1 uncultured Treponema sp.
GATCCATCATTCTGTGAGCGAAGTAAAGGATTGCTCCACCCGGTGTTTCGTAAACACCACGGCTCTTCATACCAACAAAGCGGTTTTCGCAGATATCAACAAGACCAACACCGTTGCGTCCACCGATTACGTTGAGCTCGTTCAAGAGGTCGAGGGCGTTCATCTTTTTACCGTTGAGTCCAACAGGAATACCCTTTTCAAAGTCGATTGTTACATATTCACCATCGTTTGGAGCTTCCTCTGGAACAGTTGTATTTTTAAGCATGTGCTTGTAGTTAGGTTCATTTTCTGTCTTCTCGAGTTCGAGCCCTTCGTGGCTGAGATGCCAGATGTTCTCGTCGCGTGAGTAAGACTGATCTTTTTTCATTGGAACTTCGAGACCGCGGTCTTCGAGATATTTGATTTCAGCTTCGCGGCTGTCCATATTCCATTTGTCATCGCGCCATGCAGCGATTACCTTGATATCTGGAGCAAAAGCTTTAATAGCAAACTCAAAGCGAACCTGGTCGTTTCCCTTACCTGTTGCACCGTGACAAATTGCAACTGCTTTTTCCTGACGTGCATATTCTACAAGGATTTTTCCGATAAGAGGACGTGCAGTTGAAGTACCAAGAAGATATTCATCTTCATAAACTGCATTTGCCTTGAGTGCAGGCCAGATGTATTCTTCGATATATTCCTGACGTGCGTCTACAACATAACATGCACTTGCACCTGTTTTGAGTGCGCGAGATTTGATTGCTTCCCAATCGTCTCCCTGTCCTACATCGATACAAACTGCAATTACATCGTAATCATAGTTTTCCTTAAGCCATGGAATGATTACAGTAGTATCAAGTCCACCTGAATAAGCAAGAACAACCTTATCTTTTGCCATAAATATCTCCTGTGCCACATTTTTTGTGGCTATTTTTGCATAAATATACAGAAAATATACAAGTTTATGCAAAAATATGCAAGAGATTTATGAAATTGAGCTGATTTTTTGTATAAAATCTGAATCTGTGAGGGTAAGTTTTGTATTATTTACAGAAAATTCAAGTGTAAAAGTGCCGTCGCCGTCTGCAGATGGCTCCAGCTTCCAGCTCTTATTTTGTGGAATATGAGCTGTTGCATATGCTTTTATAAATTCAAAGGCAAGCTTCTGGCGGCGTTCTGAACGCGATTTGTTTTCAAGAGACTGCTCAAGCTCCTTAAGATAGTCCGGGAGCTTTTGCAAGAACTCGTCTATTTCCGGTAACGGATTATAAGGAAACTTTGCATCGCAGATTTTAATGAATTCTGGTCCGCACTTTTGCATCATGCTTGCCTTTATGGAATTCTGAATAAAAAGCCTGAGTTTAATTGTAGCTGTAAGACTAACTTCAAAGGTACAGTAGGATGGAAAGTATTCTGTAGAAATTTTAGCGTCTGGATGTGAAGCTGTAAAAGCTTCGAACTGTTCGCGGCACTCTGCCATACGTAGTGGAGATGCATTTGTACGAACCATATTTTTATGCTGAAGGTGTACAAAAAGCTCTTTCCAGAAATCAGCTTCATTGTCTACGTATTTTTGTGCCGCCATCACCTACTCCTCAGCCTTATGATTTTTTCGGTCCTGTAATTTCTGATTAATCTTTTTTGCCTGATTAAAATCAAACATATAAACAAGAATATAAACAGCAAAGAAAACCAGGAGGAACATGCCCTCCATTATAAGAACAGATTTAAGGTTTGTTGAAAACCAGTAAAGCTTTAAACCTATTCCAAGCACAAGGGCATTAATCAAAAGAAAATATAAAATCCAGAAAATATTGAGCTGGAGTCTTGAAGATTTTTCCAGAGTATAAAAAAAGCCGAACAATAAGCCGGAAATAACACCTATAGCCAGTACACCCCAGATGTCGGAAATAGACCAGTGCTGAGCTTTGTTACCAGCAAGCAGTGGAATAATTGTTGCAAATATAAAAATAATTGTTACAACACGTGTACATATATTTATCATTACAGAAAACATATTGTCCTTTTCTTCGTAGTTTTTCATAAGCCAAGTAACTCCTTTAAGGTATTAAGATAATTTCTTGAAATTACAACCTTGTATCCGTTCTGTAAAACAGCTTCAAAACGGCCTCCGAAAACTGGCAGCAGACTGTCAATTTTATCTACATTTACAATAACAGCCTTGCTTGCACGGAAAAAAGTATCAGATGGAAGTTCATTTTCGAGCTGATATAAGCGTGATTTAGTTTCATAAACCTCGTTCTTAGTGTAGGCAAAAACATTATCATCAACAGATTCAAAATAAAGAATATCGCGGGGGTCTACAAAAACAATTTTAGAATCCTTGTAAAAGTTCATTTTGCCTTTACCGGTCTTAAACTGATTTATAAGCTTTGTAAGACTTTCATCCAGATAATCGCATTTTACGATTATCTCATCTTCCTCTCCTGCCTGTTTTTCAAGTATAGTAATTTTCATTAAGTCCTCTTAATTTATTTTACCATTTTTTTTGCTTCTTGTAAGGCTAAAAATGCCTGAGATTCTTTTCCGCAATTGTTATAGCATTCATAAGCCATGACATAGCAATAGGCTTTCAAGGTTGGATCATCAGTAAGAGAAACAATTTTCATAAAGTCCTCTGCTCCACTTTCTGCCTTACCGAAAACCTGATCTGGTACAGAGGCACTTACTGCGGCACGATTCATCAGTACATCAATTTCTCCGTCTTTTCCATTTGCAAGCTGTACGGCTTTATCAAGATAAGTATAAGCCTCGTTTACCAGAGCAAGAGCCTTCATAACACCTGCCTGTCCACCTTTAGCTGCAATGCAGGAACCATAATAGGCAAGGCTGATATAATCGTCCGGATTTTCCTGAATCTTTGACTTGTATAATGCAAGATTTGTTTCCAGATCTCCAGACACATTGGAAATCATCCCCTTTTTATAATAAAGCTCCTTTATCTTTTGAACGTAGGCTTCAGTTTCTTTTTTGTTATCTTTATTTTTTAATTCAACTTTCATGTCAACTTCACGCGGTGCGATTTTTGATAATTCATCAGAGAAAGCACCAGATACAACATAATGATATGATTTTGAAGCTCCAAGTATCTTTAAAAGCTCTTTATTTTTTAATGGAATGCGCAGCTTTAAGAGCTTTCCATCATTCAAAAAGCAGTTTTCTGTTTCACATAAAAGTTCATCTTTACTGTTATAAACAGCTCCCTTTTCTCCATTAATCAAGAGCTTATAATTCCATGATTTTTTTTCTGTATTATCAAGTGCAATAAAAATCATGATTTTTCTTTCTATAAGCGGATTGTTTTTGAATTCAAAATCCACCTGCCAGTAATCAGCATTTGCCTGCCATCTTGCATTTGTAACAGGCTGATGAATTGTATAACGAACAATTCCCTCCCCATCATCTCCATTAAAATCAACAAAGTCTCCTGCCACAATTCCTCCTGTATACGAATAGTCTACATGAAGAAAAGAGCCTAAAAAGTTTTCCATAGTTGAAGAGTTTATAAAAAACAAAGTGATTCCAAAAAAACAGCCAATAGCAATAATTAAAGTTCTAATTTTATAAATCATTTTACAAACACTCCTATAATCATATTGATTGTCTTAATCATAAAGCCCGAAGACATAATTACAGCAAAGCTGAAGGCTGCAAAACGGAACAAAGTACCCGGTGAAAAAAGGTCCTTAAAAACAGGATTACTGAAGGATTTTTTACCACAGCCGCAGCCACTCTTTTTCTGTGTAAAGCGGAACTCATAAGAAATTGCTTTCTGTGGACAAGCCTTAATACATTCACCGCATTTTGCACAGGTAATTTCCGGACGACCTTTCTTTTCCTGAATCGTTTTGATATCAATTGCATTGAAAGGACATGCTGAAGCACACTTCATACAGCCGACACATTTTTCAGAATCAATTTTCATCTGGAAAATACTAAAGCGGTCTGTAAGTGAAGCAAAGGCACCAAATGGACAAAGTGTACTACACTGCATTCTTTTTTTAGTAAGGATTGGAAGAAGAACAACAAGTCCAAGGAATAATCCTACAAAAAGGATTGTCGCTATAAGGCTTGGAATTGAATTTACAGGACTATATTCAGTTACAAGCTTAAACGGACAGAACCATTCACAGTAAATACAGGCAAGCTCACAAAGGGATGCAAGAATAATAAAGAAGAAGAATCCAAACTGGAACTCACGAATTTCTTTATTTTTTGCAAGAACCTTAATCCGAGGCTTTTTAGAAACATGACGGAAGCCTTCTTCCCAACCCCCATAAAAACAAATCCAGCTGCACCAGCCGCGGCCGACAGTAAGCGTACAGATAAGCCAGATTAAAAGCATACTTGCTACAGCAGCATAATGTCCCGAGATTCTTGCAGGGAAAATAATTGACTTTGTAATTAAAAGCGGAGTCAAAACCTGAGGAATAGCAATGTGACAGAATGGCAGTTCTGCATTACTCATAGCACTGCTTGTAATTGCCATGCTTCCACGTTCTGCAATTAAATCTGCAATGAATGCAGCACAAAAGCCGACAGCAAAAACACTCTGAAATATTCTGCGGTAAATTACACCGTTTCCATCTGATTTTTTTTCTGCAAAGGTCATTCGTACAAAAATAAAAATCAGAAAGGCTGCATAAATCAGACTTGCAATGGAAAAATTATTCATAAGTACAACAAAGAACAAAATTAAAAAGCTCATTAAAAAACTAAGTATCAAACTTGAAATCATAATTACCTCACTATCAGACCTAGCCGAAAATCAGCGGAATAAGACCTGTAAAAAACAGAAAATAAATACCAATACAAAACTGTGTAATTCTGGAAACAGTACGCAATGCACTTATTCTCTTTGTCAAAAAAGGAATTCCCAGAAGCGGAATAAAGAAAGGTAAGGTACCGATATAGAAAAATACAAAATAGAAAAGTCCCGGGATTCCATTACCGCCGAAAATTGAACGGAGCATTGCGGTCCAAAGCGGCGGACAAATATGAAGTCCTACAGCAAGCCCCGATACAACAGCAGTTACCCAGTCGTTTCCAAGCTTACGGAGCTTTGGACATTTACAGCCGTTACTGCAGCCCCATGGAAAACGAAGACCAAAGGAATTAATCAGCAGGATAAGGCCGGAAAAAATATATGCGAATACCGAAAGCTTTCTGGCAAAGGCCGGATCCATATATTCGTTTACAAGAAATCCCAAAGCAGCAAAAACTGCTCCAAGAATAAAATAAGTTACAAGACGGCCGGCAAGAAAAGCACCTATAAGTCCTGCATTTCTTTTATATCCCGGCTTATCTGAACCGCACAGAAACGGAATAAGAACCGGTCCGCAGTACATTGAACAGTAAGTCCCAGTAGACATTCCAAGTGAAATTGCTTCCAACAACATAATTTCTCCTTACATTTCATGGTATGCATTGATAATAAAATGGAATGTATAAGGAGTAAATCGGGTTTTGGGTAAGTTACTTTTTTGAGGTGGTAAGATGATGTTTTTTTAAGGTAAAAATGTTGCCCAGTTGCCGGGTAAACCCTGAATCCACCAGCGAGATTTCTCATATGTAAGGCGGGAGTCTAAAATCCAGAGAATCGAAGCCGGACCACTATTATTTCCGTTTAATTTTGGAACCTCGCCTTCACCGTCGGTAAATATTATCATTCCTGAATATTTATTTTTATTTTCAAGAAAGAAATCTATAGGCGGCTGAAAGCTTGTTCCACCGCGGCCGGTTATTTCACTCAGTTTCAAATTTTTTGTAAATTTAACCGGCTTTGTATTTTTAAGATTTACATCAAAAAAGATTAAATCAATATTTTCAATTATGCGTAAAAAGAAAAAGTTTTTTATTGCATGATAAAAACGTGCAAAGCTTTCGTCAGTTATTGAGCCGCTTACGTCCACGGCAATTAAAATGTCGGCCTTTCTTTCGTAGCGGCTCCCCATTGCAGAAAAACCGTAACGGCGGCTGGGTTTCATTCGTGTGAGACGGCGGTTTACACTTACAATATTTGCACGGAATCTTGTAAGTGCACGACGGTAATCAAATGAAAAATCAACATCGCCCTCAAGTGTCCGCTGCAGATTTCCCCCAGTTTCTCCCCAGCCTTCTTCTATTTCTGCTTTTTTGATTTTATCATTAATCTGATTCTGAGCGTTTTCATCTTCCTGCCAGAGTTCGGAACTTTCGGTAATTGCCGCCAGGTCATAATCAGAAAGAGCCCCTGCTCCGCTCGCTTCTCCGCCGCCCGCAGAGGTTTCCCGAATCAAAAATAAAAGTTTTTTATACCACTGTTCAAAGGTCAGGTCATCTACAGTTTTAAGAAGCCCTGTATTACGGTCTACCTGTAGATTCCTCTGAAAAAAACGAAGCTCTTCTGTATCTGCCCAGCGTTTACCAAGCGGGAAATCCAGTGTAGAAAAACGCCATGCCTGACTTTTAAGGTACACTACTCCCGCAGTTTCAATTCCGCTTGGTGGAGTAAAATATTTTGAAAGAATTACATCGCTGGCAAGCTGAAGTGCCGTTGGATTTGCCTTATACGGCTGACGGGCATACGGATGCTTCAAAAGAATTCTGTAGGTTTCTATTTTCAAATAGTCTGTAAGCTCTGTTTCAGAAAGCTCATTTGTAAGCAGTTCAGAGAACTCAATGCAGTGCCGTCCGGTCCGCATAGGAACAGTAAGAGAATCATTTAAAACCAGATTATGAGTAGTAATGACAGAGAATAATAGAGGCTCGGTTATAAACCAGTTTTTAATGACAGCCTTAAGCCTGTTTTCGGAAGTCATATGAACCTACAGACTGTCACTTAAGTCCAGAAGCTTTTTATAAAGCTCAGGTGCCTTTTCAACAATATAGTTTAAGGCAGCCGGATATCTTTCTGCAGAAACAAGGCTTGCAAAATGAGCCTGGAGTTCTTTTTTGTTGTTGTCAGTAAACCATTCAAAATAAGAAACAAGATTTTTTGCAACTTCAGCTCCGGCTGTAGAACTGTTTTTTTCAAGCCATCTGTAAACTGCTTCATTCAACTGTGTAAAATCTGTAAAGCCCAGGTCAGAAAGCAGCTCCTGATTTTTAGAAAAATCACCCTCAAGAATTTTTGCAACGGTTGGTACCCTGTTAGAATTTACAAACTCAAAAAAAATAGCAGCAGCTTTGTCGCCGATTATTCCAGAAACCATAGGCTGATGCAATTCTCCAAGTTCTGTAAAGCTTTCTATAATTTTTGAAAGGCGCTCCCAGCTTCGACGGTCTGGAGAACGTTCAAGATTTTCCTGAGAATAGTTTTCATCTCCATCCAAAAGCTCCGGATTTTCCTCAATAAATGAAATGATTCTTGAATCTATTCTGGTAGCTCTTGCCCAGTTTATCCAGTCTTCTACACTTGGAGCAAATTCGTAAATATTAAAACGGCTTACGAGTGCCGGGTCCAGATCTGTAAGCTGATATTCACTTCCGCCGTTTACGGCACTTATAATCCTGCTGCCTTCCGGAAGGCTTTTTCCTGCAAGCTTACGGTTTAAGGTTAAATCCATAACCGTCTGCAAAACCTCAGGGCGTGCTCTGTTTAATTCATCCAGAAAAAGAACTACAGGTTTTCCATCTGTAGGAAACCAGTATGGAAGCATAAACTCTGTACGACCGGTTGCTTCGTCTAAATGCGGAAGACCAATCAAATCTCCAGGGTCACTCATCTGACCAAGAAAAAGAGTTACAACTTTTTCGCCTCTCTCTTCAAAGAAGGCTTCGAGAATACGAGATTTACCAATTCCATGTCGGCCCACAAGCATAATATTTTGTGAAGCCGGCGTATTTTCCAGAATAAACTTAAGTTGAGCAGAATCAATTTTCATAATGAAAAAAGTCTACTTTATTAAGCGGATATTATCAACATAAATATGCGATTCCTTCATGAGGATTGCACTACTATTATTATAAATTGAAATTCTTCTTACATCACTTAGTCTTTCAGGATATTTTGATAAATCAAATACAAATGTATGAACGCCTTTTGGAAGATCATACTTTTCGAGACTCCACCAGTTCCAGGAATCTGTTGCCTGAATTACAACGTTAATGTTGTAAACATAATTTTCCGGATTATAAAAATCCATTACAATATATTTGGCACCCGATAAATCATTTGTTCCATCATAAAACCAGATTCCAGATTTCGTAGACTTTGCATCCATCACATCCATTGTCATTTCAAGGGAGTGAGAACCTTCCGAAGCCCAGTCTTTAGAAATATTTGCACCTGTTGAGTTTTTTACAGACCCATACTGATCCCAATCAAAACCAGCCCAAATCCAGTAGTTTCCTTTTTCAAAACCATCGAAAAGGAAAGAAGCACCTTCGTTTATTCTTGGATCAGTCTGTGCAAAAGCCGCTGCAGAAATCAATAATATAGCAATTCCAGTAAATATCTTTTTCATTTCACATCACCTCCACTAACTTATTCAACCTTGAATTTATTCATAGCATCACGAAGCTTAGCAATACTTTCAACATTTTTTTCTACACACTCATGCGCCATCTTAGAATAGTTACCGATTGAATCAGTTTTTTCAGTCATATTCTTAACATTTGTATTTACAGAAGTTGTCATACGGGCAATGCGGTCCATTTCAAAGGAAACCTGCTTACTACCCTCCATCATTTCATCAGAGTCGTTCTTAACGTTTACGGTAATTTCATTAATTGCGCGCATAAGCTCAAGAACCTGTTCTCCACCCTTATTCTGTTGACGCATTTCTTCGTCGATTATAAGTTCCTGTTCACTTACAGTTTTTGTAAGGGCAAAAATACTGTTGAACTGATTCTGTACCTGAGAGGTAGATTCCGTAACAACCTTAATAAGATCTTGAACATCCTTAAGCTCATTTTGAATCTTAGTACCTTGAGAATTTGATTCCTCAGCAAGCTTACGGATTTCTCCGGCAACTACAGAGAAGCCCTGTCCGCTATCTCCGGCATGAGCCGCCTCAATTGCCGCATTCATAGCAAGAAGGTTTGTCTGGCTCGCAATATTTCGGATTACAGAAGAGGCTTCCTGAAGATTCTTAGAACGATCCTGAATCTTAGAAGAAAGCTCTGCCATGTTATTAATAAGCGACTGACCAAGCTCAGATGCCTGTGTAAGCATATTCATTGAAGAACGGTTATTTTCCAGAATGCTTGAAACATGACGAATATTTTCTGTCATCTGCTCAACAGAGGTTGAAGACTCAGTTACAGAAGAAGCCTGAGCATCAATATTTTCATTAAGCTTTTTAATGTTCTTTACAATCTGTTCTACAACAGAGAGTGCTTCTTCAACACCTGCAGCATGGTCTTGCATCTGTTCCTGAATAGCCTGAATACTTGTTGTTATATCATCTACTGCTATAGAGGTTTGCTTCATCGAATCATTCAGTTCAGCACCAATTTCATCCATTTCCTCACTGGAAGCCTTTACATCTTTAATAGAAACAGAAAGCTTATCCATTGTTTTATTAAAGCTTTCACACATAGCACCAATTTCGTTATTCTGTTTTGCATGAAGACGTACTGTCATATCACCATCACCTTCACTGATGTTATGCAGGGCTTCAACCGTATTCTTCAGAGGCTTTGTAATACCAGTTACAACGGCGAATACAATGAGAATTACAATAATAATCTGAAGTATAAAAGCAACGATGATAATCCAGATAGTTTTCCAGGCACTCTGGTTAATATTACTTTCCGGAGTCATTGAAACCACAAACCATGCATTTCCTGTTCTGTCTACAGTCGGCTTTACAATAGTAACAAACATTTTTTCGTTATTAATTATTTCAGAAAAGGTAACCGGAGAATAATCTATATAAGAACCAATTTCATTTCCATCGCTATCAAAAATTGGTTTATAAACAGTATCAAAATATTTTCTTACCTCCTCTTCTCTAAAGAAAACCGAAGTCTCACCAGCAGCAGAACCATCGCTTGCAGCAAGAATAGAACCAGAAGAAGTAAAGAACTGGCACTTTGTTCCCTGGAAAATAGAAGAGCCATCCATCATAGCATCAAGACCAGAAAGCACAATATCAATTCCGGCAATACCATTTTTTTGTCCAAGAGAGTTTGTAATCTGAGCAAATGCCTTTGTTGTAAGCACCTGTTCACCATCAAGAATTGTAATTGAAGGTTCACTGAGAAATGTAGAACTAGAATTGGTGGCTTCTTCAATCTGAGTTTCCGAAAATTCTGTTACTATATCATTTTTGATTCGACCATTTTTATCGCGGATATAGTGAATCTTCATCTGACCAAGCGGATTATCAATAGCATCAGCTCGTTTTGTATCCTTATGGTCAAACATACCCGGAAGCCAGTAAGCCCAGGCAGAATCAATGGTAGAAGATTTTACCATTGCACGAACAGCCTGCTCTGCAGCCGATTGTCTCTGTTTTTCAGGAATAGCCCAGGTACCTCCAAGAGTTCCGGCAAGCGCTTCTGCAGAAAAAACAATTTCTGTCATATTTGTCTGCAGGGCATCTCCCTTTGCCTGAGTCTGAGTAATAATACTCTTGGTAATCTGTTCCTTATTGCTTTTCAGAACAGTACGGCCAATAATGAAAGTCATTACAATTGAAACAAGAACCATGCCTACCCCAAGAGAAAGCACAAGACTTGTTCGAATTGATGCAAATAAAGAAATTTTCTTCATATTACCATCCTTCTATTAGTTTACTATTAGTTTTCAGCCAACTTTTTATCATCTTCCTTGTGGAAGGCCTGCTTCTGCTCGTACATGATGTTATCTACATTTTCTACAGCCTGCTCAAGAGTAAGATCTGATTGAGCAGGAACAGAATAAGTTCCCACACTGGCAGAAAGGGTGTATGGGAGATGCATCACCGAGGTCTTAGAAAGCAGCCTCTCTTTTATCTGTGTACAGTAATCTTCACCGTTATAGTTTTTGCTGTTTCCTACAACAAGGAACTCGTCTCCACCATAACGTATACAAAGCCAGTTTCTAGGCACCGTTTCGAGCACTGCAGCCGCAACAGTTTTTACGGCAAGGTCCCCATGAAGATGACCAAACTGGTCGTTTATATGCTTCATTTTATTAATATCAACAAAGAAAAGAACTGTAGTAAGTCCGTTCTTTTTGTTTTGTGCATAGAAAGGCTTTGCAAGCTTGTCGAGTCCCTGACGGTTTAACATGCCGGAAAGCGCATCCTTAGTAGAAAGCTTAAGATACTGCTGACTCATCTGCTTGAACATATTTCGCTTACGGAAATGCTCAATACTTGTTCCTACATTTCTAGTCCAGGTATAGGCATAGCGGTTTTCAAGCATAGAAAGATTATTCTTTGTAACAATATATCCGTGTACATAAGAATGATGAAATATTGGAAAGAATAAAAAGATATTACTTCCTTCAGTCTTCATTTTTGAAGGAAGCAGGTCGCGTGTATTAATCATTTCGCGAAGATATTTTTTATCATTCATAACAGAACAGATTGACTGAACCTGCTCCCCATAAGAAAGATTCTGAGGTAAAGTTTCTGCAGAATTAATAAGAACAGAGGTCCAGTCCGATTTCATAAAGATACTGAAATCGCTTCCTTCAAAATCATGTTCTTTAGAAAGATAGTTTTCTATATTAGTAAGAAGTGTAAATACATCTGCAGCTTCAATAAATATTTCGTCCAAAAGCTCCATGTGTCGTTCAAAGCCTTCCTTGCGGCTTGAATCATCCAGAAGGTCAAGCGTTACAAGACTGCTGTCCAGCCCCTTACCCGTTGCACATCCGCAGGACTGGCGGAACATTGCCGTACTGTTTACCTTTATCTGCTGAAGCTCTTTTTTACCCTCGAGAATCTTTTGTACACAGTAAGCTCCAACCTTATCTGTATTATTAGAAACAGTAGAAATTGTAGGATTTGTACAGCGCACAAAAGGAAGATTATCATAACCGATTATTTTCATTTTTCCCGGTACAGAAATCTGATTTTCTTCACAAACTTTAAGAATCGCCATTGCCAGCAAATCGTTGGCACAGACGATTGCTTCAGGAAGAGGCTTTCCACTCTTTACGAATTCTGAAAAGAAATGATAAGCCAGATGATAATCGCAGGTATGAATTGAAAAAACTTTATCCTGATTTACTTCAATTCCATTATCCTTAAGAGCCGTTACATAAGCCTTGTAGCGTTCAGACATATCTACAGAGTTTTCCTGTCCGGAAAGATATGCAATATCACGAACATTATGAACCTTTATCAGATGTTCAATAAGACCATAATAGCCGGCATAATTATCAACTCTGATGTACGAAAGACCTTCGAGTTTTTTATTTACAGAATAAGCAGGTTTACCGGCTTTTATGATTCTCTGGCGTTCTCTCTCAACAATTCGAACATTGTTAATTAAATCTGCAAGAATAACTATACCATCAAAATCTTCATAATGAATTAAATTGAAAATAGAAAATCCATTGTTATTTGGAAAGCCGGAATACTCGGTATAATTGTAAGCAGCAAAAATATATATATCTACATCTTTGCCTTCTGTTTCCTTACGCATACCAGAAATGAAATCTTTTAGAAAATATGTACTCCAGCCGCAGGCTAATACTGCGATTTTCTTATTCATAGAACTTAATTATAACACGGAATTAATAGACTTGCAAAAAAAAAGCCCCCTTTGGAGGGGCGTCAACCGTAATTTTCAAGCTAACAGCAAAACCTCTGGGCAACGAAAACGATTATTACTGTTCAGCATTGCATCGCTATGTGTTCTTTTCTTCTTTTTTTACCCAACAAAACTGCTTTTTTTTCGACTATAAATATGAAATCAAAATAAAAAAGATATAAAAAAAGGAGTTTCTTATGAAAAAACTAAAACTTTTGTCGCTGGTACTGGGAATCTCAGTAATATTTTTTGCTTGTAGAAATGGTGGAGATGGAGGAGATAGTAATCCAAGATTAACTAATTTAACCATTAATGCAGATAATGTTATCGAAATAACACCAGAAAATCTTTCAATTGATGTGCCAGATATATATCAGAATAAAAAAGCATTTCTTCTTGCTATAAATAATACTGAAGAAACAATAAATGTAACTAACAGTCGATCCGTAGATTCGGTTCAGACTGGTTTAATTGATAATATTGAAACTATAAATGAGAATAATTCATTTAGTATTCCTGCAAAGCTTCCTGAACTTAATACAAAATTTACAGCAAAAATAAATAATAATCGTGCTGCAAATTCTAATACTGAAGAAACACCAGTTGTATATCAGCTTGGTGATAAAAAAGATTTTTATGGTCTTGATTCAAATAATTATTTTAAGAAATTAGCAGCTAATGCAGAATTAAAAGTAATTGGTAAGCATTGCAGAATCTGGTATAAAGAAAAAACTGAAATTAAATTACAAAATGAAGATGGAGATGACATAACAGATTCTGCTTTAAATGCTTTAGCAAATGATTTTGATTCAATTTTTGAGAAGGAAACATATATTTTCGGTTCAAACATTCCAACATTAAGATTTAATGAATTAATTGATTTTACTAATTGTGATAAAATTGATTTAATTGTATATGATTTATTTGATAACTATATTGAAGAAGCCGTAGTTAATAGTGGTATTTTCGGATATTTTACTGAAATAGATTTTTATTCGCAGAATTTTTTTGATGCTAATCCTCAAGATTATCAAGGTTATAAGTCAAATGAATGTGAAGCACTTCATATTGATAGTTATTGGTTATCTAAAAATCCTATGGAAACCATTACAACAGCTGTACATGAATTCCAGCATCTTTTACATTGTGTTAATAAAACTGTAAATTCTGGTGGAAGAAATAGAAGTGAAAGCTGGTTTAATGAAATGTTGTCTATGGTTTGTGAAGATATTATGCAAAGTCAGGTGGGTGTTTCTGATGCAGGAAGTCCAAAAAAGCGATTACCTTTGTTTAATGGTTATCATATTGAAGGATTTACAAGATGGCGTGATACAGCTAATGACGGTAAAGAAGATGTTTATCATTCATATGCAAATGCGTATGTTTTTGGAGCATATCTTTTAAGAAATTATGGAATTGATTTTATTAAAGAACTTGCCCATAGTAATTATATTAATAAAGAGGCAATCACAAAAGCATTAATTGCTATTGGTGCAGACGAAAAATCATATAATGAAGTTTTCTCAAACTTTTATAATGTAATTCTTAATCCAACAGGTTCAAAATTTACTCTTAATAAATCAGTTTCTAAAACATATACAATTAATGATAAACAGGTATTATTCTCTTGTGATCCAATTAAATTAAATGAAGTTAAAACTATACCTTCTGACAATATAAATGAAGATTTAAGTGAATTAATATATGGCTCTAATCCAAATGAGGATTTTTTCGGTCCTGTTTTATTAAACGGCAATTGGTTTAATGAGCTTGATCCTTCTGGAATGTTTGCTACATATCTTGGAACAGGAGAGGTTTGTTATGATTTTTCAAAGGTAAAATTAATAGATTTTAATTCAAACATTGGTTATTACGTTGTATTTGTTGACTAGGTGGTAGAAACATTAAAAGAGCTACAGAAAATACAGGGAACTTTAATTGAAATAAAAGGGACAATAGAAACAGACGAAGAGAATACCCTAAACCGGTTAAAAGACGGATTTTTAATTGTTTCTGAATGGAAGGTTCTTAAATAAATAAAACCCCGGCGAATGATATTTACCCCTTTTCTGGACAAACAGATAAGGGGGTACATATCAAATTTCGTGGGCTTTTTTCTATTTGTTCTTATCCTGAAGGATTAGTCGTCTGAGAGCCTCTACTCCAACTGTAATTGCAAGCTCAGTGTCGTGGGCCTGTTTGTTTGGAAGGCCTTTTTTAGCACGCTCCTGATTTGCAACTACGAGGAAGCATGAACCCACGCGGACGCGGAGGAACTGGCCGGCAATAAACAAAGCAGCACTTTCCATTTCGCTTGCAAGGCAGCCCATGCGGAGCCAGGCCTGCCATTTATTTTCAAGCTCGTAGCTTACCGGCATTACCTCTGGTTCGTGCTGTCCAAAGAACGAATCCTTGCACTGAACAACACCAGTGTGATGAGGTGCTTTGAGAGATTCGGCCGCTGCGACTAATGCATTTACACAGTCGAGGTTAGCGACTGCAGGATATTCGATAGGAGCGAACTCGCGGCTTGTACCTTCCATACGAACGGCGCCTGTAGCGATTACGATGTCGCCGCCCATTACATCTTCCTGCATACCACCGCAGGTTCCCACGCGGATAAAAGTGTGGGCACCGCATTTAGCAAGCTCGTCTATGGCAATTGCTGCAGAAGGGCCGCCGATACCAGTTGAGGTAACGCTTACAGGAACTCCTTCGAGTGTACCTGTCCAGGTTGTGTATTCACGAACGTCTGCAACAAGCTTCGGATTATCAAAGTGTGCAGCAATTTTTTCGCAGCGTTTAGGGTCGCCGGGCATTATAACGTACTTACCTATATCAGCTGGACCAACGCCTGTGTGATACTGTTTTCCTGAACCTTCTGTGTAATCTACCATATTCAATGCTCCTTTTAATAATAACGTGCTTCCTTAAAATATTTTATAAGCGTTTCAGCAGACGGAATGTCAATTGCTACATCAGAACCATGTACACTGATCGGCTTATAAATAGACCAGGCTTCTTTAAGAGGAATTAAAAGAGCCTCCTTACCAGCTTTTTTCCATTCACGTGCACCATAAGACCAGGCAAGACTGAAAGTATCCTGAGAAAGTGTAATTTCCAAAGGAACCCACAGTTTGTCTTCTGATTCAATGTAGTATTCCTTGCGCACAGAAGCTGCTTTTTCAACTGGTAATCCTGAATCAAAAGCCATATAGATATGACCTGGAACTGTTATAAAGGCTGTTTCTATTCCAAGCGCTTCAAGAAGCGAACAGTTCAGAATGGTCAAGTCATCGCAGTCGCCGCCATGATACAGTAAAGTCTGATAAGGGAACTGCAAAAAATCAACAGCCGCGGTACCGGTATTATCTGTAAAGGCACTCGAAGGATCTACTACATAATTTATACCAAAGGCTTTTAATGCACCAAAAAGGGCAGCTGCATATTGTATATTCTGCGGAATATCACTTCTCAAATTATTTTTAACCGCACCCTTTACAAGACGGGCAAAGCGCTGAACTGTAGAGTCTTTTCCTGAAACAAAAGCAGCCGCACGCCGGTCATCTTCCCAGGTCATAGAATTCCGGCTCAAAATAATTAATGGAAAATCTTTTGTTATGCTAAGTTTCTGACCAAGAGAATAGTAAGAAACTATAATTTTGATATCAGAAGATTTTGGCTGAAGAAGATCAAGTATATTATCATTGAACATTGAGCATAAAGATGCCTCAAACTCTTCTCCACGTTTAATATGAGGATTCGTATAGACAATGTAAGGTGCTGTCATATAAGAATCTACAAATACTGAAACTTCAACATTATAAATATCATTTTCTTCGTTATTAACAAAGCTTAAAGTTCCAAAAGGATTTTCGCTGTAATGAGAATAAAAAACCGGGAAAAGTGGTTCAACTTCATTTTTTTCTATTAATATTGCGTTTGAACTTGAAAGACTACGCGAAAGATTGTATTTTATGCCGGCACCAATCTGAATATCGTTGATTAAAGGGGCCGGTTTTGAATAAAAAGATTTAAAACCGACAAAAGCAGCTGCAGAAAAATACGGAGAAATATTGTATTCTGCGCCTGCTCTTGCTCCAAACAATAAACCACTTAAAGATGAAACATCAAAGGATTTGGATGGAGTATAAACCCAAAGACCGCCACGAAGTTCGGCAAAAGCGGAAAAGCGGTCATTGATACGGCATTTATAGCCGATTCCTAATGTTCCATCAAAAGCATTTTGAAGAGGAAAATTAGAAAGCGGGATTCCTGTATAAGTAAAATCAAGAGA
This sequence comes from uncultured Treponema sp., assembly GCA_946407195.1. Taxonomy (GTDB): domain Bacteria; phylum Spirochaetota; class Spirochaetia; order Treponematales; family Treponemataceae; genus Treponema_D. The sequence goes on from CAMJNC010000005.1 coordinate 16,973, forward strand.
AAAGAAAAGCTTATCACGTTCACGAATTGTAACGGGAGCAATATCTATACCGGCATCAATAGAAAAAGCATTTTTTTCATTAAGAAAATTTTTTATCGTTAAATCATATGCAGGATATAAATGTAATCCTAAATCTACAGAATAAAGCCCTGTACAAAGCAGAAGACCGGAAAGAAAAGCAATTAAGGATTTATTTGTCAGTATTTTTTTCAATGCAATCCCCACCTTATTCTCTATTCAAGCTTTGATTTTGCATTTTCCAGCCCTTTAAGAGCAGTTTTGTTTTTAGGATCTTTTGCAAGAACGGCTCGATACTGAGCAGCCGCTGCAGAATAATTCTTTTCGATCATAAGAATATTAGCGGTATTATTCATAGCAGAAACTGTTGAAAGCTTCTGGAATTCTCTTTTTGCTTCTGAATAACGGCCGGCACGAACAAGTGCTACTCCAAGTTTATTTGTATTTCCGGCAGCACGTTCACGGGCAATTACTTTGTCAATATCAGACTCAATATAACTTTGAATTGCTGCTTTAAGATTTTTTTCAAGCTGCTCCTGCTTTGGAAGAAGAACATTAGAACTGTTACTGTAAGCTACCGGTTTATATACAGCCCAGGCATCACTTGTATCTATAAACTCATAACAATTTTCATCTTCACCATAGCATTTAGCAAGAGCCTTTGCCCCCGCCCTGTAACTTGCCGTAAAACCTTTTTCCAGCTGAGCCATAGAAAGCGCAATATAAACGTCATTTGCTTCTTCATCAATCAAAAGACCATTTGTTGAAGCAAAATGATTTAGTGCCTGACCGGCAGGAATATTAAGTCTTACAAGAACAAGAAAATCATTATCAACAGGAATATAACCTGTTGGAACATTTACAGTCTGAAGACATGAGCATAAGAGAATACCAAGTTCTTCATAATCACCTGTCAGATACTGCAAAGTTTGAAGCGGAAATTGAATTGAATCAAGATCAAGACTGTAATGATATTCCTGATATGGAGAAGAAGCATCTGTTTCATGGCTTATTCCAATAAGGCGGAGACCTTCTACCATACCAGCGGCGTACTGAATATTTGCATTCATACCGGTATAAAGATTATTTCGTGTAATACCTGCAACCTGCTTTGCAAAAGTTGCAATTTCCTGACAGTCTGGAGAAATAAAGGAAGCAAGAGCTGAATTATCTCCCCAGGTAAATGCATTGCGGTTATTAACGGAAATGATGACGGATTCAACCGCAGTCATTTTTTTGCCAAGAAACTCGTATTCAATAACAACTTCGCCACTGATTTTTCCATCTTCAGTAAACTTTAAGATTTCATCTGAAAAATCTGCACAAAGAGGGAAAGACATTTTTGAATGCCGGTTAATTCTTGAAACAGAACCGCAAAGTTTTGCACCCGAGGTATAACGGCCCGCACGGAAGCTGATATTTACATTACGAAGCTCTGCTCCATCGTTATTTGTAATGATTATTGTACCAAAAGGTTCGTTCTGATATACAGCAGTATAAACAGGATAAACAACATTGTCCTGGACAACACGCACATTGACTGCAGACCCCCCGGTATCATTACCTACACTACCGCTAAAACGCAACGAAGCTCCTGCAAAGGGTCCAGACAGAAAACTTTTACTCAGGCTTGAATTATAGCTTGCATAACCACCAATTGCATTAACAGAAAAAGCAGAATTTACTCTGAAGCCAATTTCACCAAAGGCACGGTAATAAATTGCGGAAAAATTGTCATAATTTTGAGAATTGTAACTTACAAAGCCGGCAGCTCCACCAAGTCCCAGATAAAGTCGCGAAAGTGGATAATAGTAGACTCCAAGATTCAGGCCGCCAAACATAGAGTTGAGGGTAACGTTGTCTCCAGATGGCTTTTCATATAAATAGCCGCCTTCTGCTCCAACTGTTACAAGATTAAATAAATCTATTCCGCCTGAAAGAGCAGCTCCCGGTGCCATCTGCATATATTCCTGTATAGGAAATACGACCATTGGTTCAAGTTTGAATACATAATCCAGCCCAAAAACCGAATGAACACCAAGAGCTATAAAAGCGGCAAATGCTATAATTTTTTTCATTAGAACTCTTTCCCTATAACTAATAAAAAAATTATAACACGGATATATGGATTTGTCATTAATTAGCTGATTTATACAATCAGCTGATTATAATAACTATCCTCTGTAAAAATTGATAAGACATCCGGCTAAGATAATTTTTCTTTCGTCATCTGTGAGGTCACCGGTAGAAAGCTCAAACTCGTTTACTGTGCCGTCTGCCTTAACTGCATATGCTTTTACACTTGGAAGCTTTTCACTTACCATCTTCTTTACATCCGGGATAAATACATAGTCGCCGTTTGCAAATGGAAGATTCTTGTCTCCATCCTTATAGAGGAATGGGAGCATACCCCAGTTGATGAGGTTCGAGCGGTAACGCTTTGTAGCATATTCGTTTGCAATATTTGCCCAGCCACCAAGAACCTTCTGACAGCTTGCAGCCTGTTCACGAGCCGATCCATCACCAGGCTTTACAGCGAAGATTGATGAACCAAGACCTGCTGCTTCTGCGCGAGCACCAAAGCCTGCAGAGAACTTGTCGAGTGCGGCAGCCGCAGTCTTAACTTCAGCCTTAATCTCACCTGCTCCATCACGAACTGCCTTAGCGCGGCCAACGTATGCAGGGTCGCGGCGGCTCAATGTGAACTCAGCCAATCCGAGTGGATTTGAACGGAACGATGAAGTTTCTCCAGATGGAATAAGTTCATCAGTTGTTGTTACAGGATCGTGAATCTCAGAAACAATCTTGATGAGAAGGTCATCAGAAAGTGGCTTCATGCTTGGCCAGTCTTTAATGTTTGGACCAAACTGAATCTCAACTTCAGGATGAGCAACACCTTTAGAATCATATACGCGTTTTTCGTAAATTGCTTTGTCAAAGAAATATTTCTTTCCGCTGAACTCTGTGTCGAATTCTGTAGCAGCTGTAAGGAAGCCCTTGTTTGCTGCAGTAGCGGCAATAGAACGAGCATCCATAAGAGCAACAGAAGAAAGCTGACCGTTTTGAATCTTAGAACCTTCGCGGTTAGGGAAGTTACGAGTTGAATGGCGGATAGAGAATGCACCGTTAGCAGGAGTATCACCTGCACCAAAACATGGACCACAGAAGGCAGTCTTAACAACAGCACCTGCATCAATCAAAGCACCAAAGGCACCGTTCTTCATAAGCTCCATATAAACTGGCATAGAAGCTGGATATACGCTCAATACGAACTTGCCGTTTCCGCTGTCCTTACCCTTAAGAATATCAGCTGCAGCACAGATGTTTTCAAAACCACCACCAGCACAACCAGCGATGATACCCTGATCAACATAAAGCTTGCCGTCAATAATCTTGTTATGAAGATTGAAATCAACCTTATCACCAAAGCTTACCTTTGCGCGCTTTTCTGCATCAGTCAAAACATCATCAAGATTCTTATTAACTTCTTCGATTGTATAAGCACATGAAGGGTGGAATGGCATAGCAATCATAGGGCGGATTTCGCTCAAATTAATTTCGATTGCTCCATCGTAGTAAGCACCATTCTGTGGCTTGAGCTCCTTGTAAGCTCCAACACGGCCATGGATTGCATACCACTCTTCAACCTTGCCATCAGTTTCCCAAATAGAAGAAAGACAGGTTGTTTCAGTAGTCATTACATCAACGCCGATACGGAAATCAGCAGAAAGATTTGCAACACCTGGTCCAATAAATTCCATTACCTTGTTCTTAACAAAGCCGCTTGCAAATACTTCTTTAATGATTGCAAGAGCAACGTCCTGAGGACCAACTCCAGGAACAGGAGCGCCAGTAAGGTAAATTGCAACAACGCCAGGATAGTTTACATCATAAGTTTTTCCGAGGAGCTGTTTTGCGAGCTCTCCACCACCCTCACCAATTGCCATAGTACCGAGGGCACCGTAACGTGTGTGGCTGTCTGAACCAAGAATCATTGCACCACATTCAGCAAGCATTTCGCGTGCATACTGGTGAATAACAGCCTGGTGTGGAGGAACATAAACTCCACCGTATTTCTGAGCACAGGTCAAACCGAACATGTGGTCATCGTCATTAATAGTTCCACCAACAGCACAAAGTGAGTTGTGGCAGTTTGTCAAAACATAAGGGATAGGGAACTTTTCAAGTCCAGATGCACGTGCAGTCTGAATAATTCCAACGTAAGTAATATCGTGTGATGTGATTTTGTCAAACTTGATTTTAAGCTTGCTTTCATCGCCGCTTGTATTGTGTTTCTGTAAAATTGAATAAGCGATAGTTTTTTTTGCACCGTCGGCATTTGCAGCAGCCGCAGCGCTAATCTTTCCGTTTTCGTAAATTGCACCAGTTTGCCAGAGTTTCATTATGATTTCCTTGTTATTTAGAATAGAAACATAATATCATTTTTCCCGGTATCAAGCAATTAGTTCATAAGTTTGCGGAGCTTTCCCGCATTCCTTGCCCCGCTCCCGTTCGGGTGATTATTAAAAAAGACAACAGGCCTTCTTCCAGTCATAACTGCACTCTTAATTACCGGAACAAATTCCGAAAGTTCGCTGTCACTGTAGTCGTAGTTATAACGTGAGCTTCCGTTTGGGGCATCAGTCTTGGCATACCATGCCTCTGCATTTCTTCCATGCAGTCGGATATAAGCAAGTGGGCCTATAAACGGAGCATTTATAGTTTTTCCATCCGGTAAGGCTTTTAATTGCGGCATATCACAAAAGCAAAGACTCGCATCCCTCTTCTGCAAGCCCTCCAGAACAGACTCTTTTATCCATTCTACATGGCGAAACTCTATTACTACAGGAAGCCCCTTAAAACAGCTGATTAATTTTGCCAGATATATTCTGTTTTCATCTGTGTAATGAAAGCTCTGCGGAAACTGAAAGAGCACGGCACAAAGACTGTCTTTTTCTGCAAGAGGTGAAACGGCATTTATAAACTCGTCTGCCGCAGATTGCCAGCTGCAGTCTATTTCGTGGGTGAGAAGCCTGTTGGCCTTTATACTGAACTGGAGCTTTCCATCGCTTCGTTCATAAAACGACATAAGACGTTCTTCCGTCGGCATATTGTAAAAGGTATTGTTTAATTCAAGCGCATTAAACTGATTTGCATAGTATGCGAGAAAATCCTTTCGTTTTAAATCCTCGGGGTAAAACACCCCCTTCCATTCCGGATAGTCGTAACCGCTGGTTCCAATGAGGATATCATTCGTAGTCATCATAATTTTTATTGATATTCAGCTTTTTCGTATCGGTTCTTTTTGAATGTGGTTTTGGTCCATTTTTACCGCCACCGTTTTTACCTTCCAGAGCCTTTTTTACATCACCGTTTGTAAGCACACTCATAGATTTTTCACTGGCAAGGCGTCGCTTTCTGGCATCACCTTCCAGTCCGGCAGCAGCATCAGCCTGTTTAATAAGAATATCGTTTGCAGAATTGAGATGAAGCGCAAAATGTAATCCGTTATTTTCTTCTATATAATTTATTGCAGCTTCAATATCTGTAAATACAAGACCAGCCTTCTGCTTGCCCTGCAGTTTTATATTTTCCCTGATTTTCTTTGCGGCAACAGCCTCTGTAATCAATGACTTTTCCGAAAGCTGTACAAGCGCATTTGCAATTTCCTGTTGTATCTGATTCATATCTTGGATTATAGCACGAAATGCATTATCATGTTAAAACAATATTTTTATACGAGCACAATTCATGACATTAAAAGATTTGCAGATTGGACAATCAGGAAGTGTTTCTAAAGTTGGCGGAAACGGAGAGCTTCGCCAGCATTTTCTTGATATGGGTATAATTCCCGGCACAGTTATTACAAAAATCAAAACAGCACCAATGGGAGATCCTGTTGAATTTGATATAAGCGGCTATGAGCTTACAATGCGACTGGATGATGCGGCTAAGATTGAGGTGGAGACAGAAAATACGGTGCTTGAGTGCCCGTCAGGGCATATCGAAAGCACCACGAACTCGAAAAATCTGATTTCGATACGCCGTTCCGGCTACTCAATCAGCGGTGGCAAAGCAACCGAACACCCTGGTCTTGGTGAAGGCGGTCGTTTCCACGCTAAGGACGATGGAAATCCGCTTCCGTCAGGCACTACTCTTACCTACGCACTGGTAGGAAACCAGAACTGCGGAAAGACTACCCTTTTTAATCAGCTTACGGGTTCAAATCAGCATGTTGGAAATTTCCCAGGCGTAACTGTAGACCGCAAGGACGGAGAAATCCGCGGCCAGTCAAACACACTTGTAACTGATTTACCGGGCATTTATTCCATGTCGCCCTACACCAGCGAAGAAATCATTTCGCGTAATTTTGTACTTAACGAAAAACCGCGCGGAATTATTAATATAGTAGATGCAACAAACATTGAGCGAAACCTTTACCTTACAATGCAGCTTCTGGAAATGGATGTCCCAATGGTTATTGCCCTGAACATGATGGATGAGGTAACAGGAAACGGAGGCTCTATTGATGTAAACAAAATGGAAGAGCTGCTTGGAGTTCCTGTTATTCCGATTTCTGCTGCAAAAAATCAGGGTGTTGATGAGCTTATAAAGCATGCCGTTCATGTTGCACACTTTCAGGAAAAGCCGCTCCGTCAGGATTTTTGTGACGAAAATACGGGAGGCGGTGCTGTTCACCGTGCCCTTCATGCGGTAATTCATTTGATTCAGGATCATGCAGAAAAAGCAGGCATTCCGGTTCGATTTGCCGCAAGCAAACTGCTGGAAGGCGATAAACGAATTGTACATCAGCTTGAGCTTGATTTAAACGAAAAAGAAACGCTTGAACACATTGCACTTCAAATGGAAAACGAGCGCGGCCTTGACCGAAGCGCAGCGCTTGCAGAAATGCGTTATGCTTATATTAGAAATGTCTGCCGCCAGACTGTACACAAACCGCACGAAAGCCGCGAGCGTGTACGTTCCCAGAAAATTGATGCACTGCTTACCGGTAAGTACACCGCCATTCCATTTTTTATTCTGATTATGGCAGGTGTTTTCTTTTTGACCTTTAATGTAATAGGAGCCTTTTTTCAGGGACTTCTTGAAAAAGGAATTGATGCGCTTACCGCTCTTGTTGATTCAGGTCTTAGCGCAATTGGTGTAAACGAGGTTTTACACGCTCTGATTATCGATGGTATTTTTGCAGGTGTTGGCAGCGTACTTTCGTTCCTGCCGGTAATTGTTACCCTGTTTTTATTTTTGTCGCTGCTTGAAGATTCAGGCTACATTGCACGAGTTGCCTTTGTAATGGATACACTTCTCCGAAAAATCGGTTTGTCCGGCCGAAGTATTGTTCCACTTTTGATTGGTTTTGGCTGTACTGTTCCTGCAGTTATGTCTACCCGTATTCTTCCATCTGAACGCGACCGTAAAATGACAATCCTTCTAACCCCTTTTATGAGCTGTACCGCCAAGCTCCCGATTTACGCCTTCTTTACGGCTGCGTTCTTCCCCGGCCGCGGCGGCTTTATTATGACCGGGCTTTACGTGCTTGGTATTTTAGTAGGAATTCTCGCAGCCCTGCTTTACAGAAAAACTTTGTTTAAGGGAGAGCCGGTTCCGTTTGTTATGGAGCTTCCAAATTACAGACTCCCGAGCGTAAGAAATACAGCACAGCTCCTCTGGGAAAAAGCAAAGGATTTCTTAGAGCGTGCCTTTACAGTAATTTTCATAGCAACAATTGTAATATGGTTCCTACAGAGCTTTAGTCCGCAATTACAATTTATTGAAGATTCTTCTCAAAGTATTCTTGCAAAGCTTGCGGGCTTACTCGAGCCTCTGTTCCGCCCGCTTGGTCTTGGCGACTGGAGAATCTGTACATCACTTATTTCCGGCGTTATGGCAAAGGAAAGCGTAGTTTCAACTATGGAAATTCTTTTTGCAGGTGGAATTACAAGTGCACTTACTGCAAAATCAGCTGCAAGCCTTCTGGTTTTCAGCCTGATTTATTCCCCTTGTATTGCCGCCATCGCCTCGGTAAAAAGAGAACTCGGAACAAAATGGGCAGTTGGAATGGTAATCTGGCAGTGCGTAGTAGCATGGCTTTGTGCATTTATTGTTCACTTAATTTAAGGCTTGATTTCCCATCAGTTATGGACCATAATGTATGAAATATATTTTTTAGGAGCACTCAAATGAGCAAATACGCAGGAACACAGACAGAAAAAAACTTGCAGGCAGCTTTTGCCGGTGAATCACAGGCAAGAAACAAATACACATATTTTTCGGCAGTAGCAGAAAAAGAAGGACTTGGCAAAATTGCTGAAATCTTCAAGAAAACCGCCAGCAACGAGGAACAGCACGCTAAAATGTGGCTCACCGAACTCGGCGGAATCAACTCTACAAAAGAAAACCTCGCAGCAGCCGCAGACGGCGAAAACTACGAGTGGACAGATATGTATGTTGGCTTTGCAAAAACTGCAGAAGAAGAAGGCTTTGCAGAGCTCGCAGCAAAATTCCGCGCAGTAGCAGCAATCGAAAAACGCCACGAAGACCGCTACCGCTCACTTTTGAAGGACGAAGATTCAAAGGCAGAGCTCAAAAAGAGCAGCGTAAAGGTTTGGGAATGCCTTAAGTGCGGACACATCGTAACAGGAGAAAAGGCACCTGAATACTGCCCTACCTGTGGTGAATACAACCAGTATTTTGAGGTTCGCGAAGACAACTACGACCTTATTTTGACATGGGGACGCTAAAATTCCCGGGACAAGCCCGAGAATGACACATAAAGCCTGGTCACAAATGACCGGGCTTTTTTATAACCGGATTTTTAATTGCAACATACAAATTATTTCTATATAATACTCTTATTATGGCAAAGATTCAGATGAAAAATGCAATCGCCGAACTCGACGGCGATGAAATGACAAGAGTTTTGTGGAAGGTTATCAAGGACGAGCTCCTTTTGCCTTATATCGATTTAAAAACTGAGTATTTTGATTTAGGTCTTAAGAGCCGCGACGACTCAAACGACAAAATTACTTACGATGCTGCTGCGGCAATTAAACGCCTTCATGTTGGTGTTAAGTGTGCTACTATTACTTCTAATCAGGCACGCGTAGAAGAATATCACCTTAAGCAGCTCACTCCTAGCCCTAACGGAATTATCCGTGCAGAGCTTGACGGAACAGTTTTCCGCGAGCCGATTTTTGTAAATAATATTCACGGAACTGTAAGCTGCTGGAAAAAGCCAATCGTTCTTGGTCGTCACGCTTATGGTGATGTTTATAAAAACTGCGAAATTAAATGTCCTACTGCCGGCCGTGCAGAGCTTGTTTTCACAGGCATTGACGGCATGGAAATCCGCAAGACAATTATGGACATGAGTGGTCCTGGAATTATTCAGGGAATTCATAACCTCGATAAATCAATCGAAAACTTTGCACGCTGCTGCTTTACTTACGCCCTCGACAGAAAGGTAAGCGTATGGTTTGGTGCTAAGGATACAATCAGCAAGACATACGACGGAAACTTCAAGGCAATTTTCCAGCGCATTTTTGATGAAGAATTCAAGGCTAAGTTTGAAAAAGCCGGAATCGAATATTTCTATACTTTGATTGATGATGCTGTAGCTCGTGTTATGAGAAGCGAAGGCGGATTCATGTGGGCAACAAAGAACTACGACGGTGATGTTATGTCAGACATGATTGCTTCTGCCTGCGGTTCTCTTGCCATGATGACTTCTGTTCTTGTAAGCCCGGACGGAAACTTCGAATACGAAGCAAGCCACGGAACTGTTCAGAAGCACTACTACCGCTACCTCAAGGGTGAAAAAACTTCTACAAACCCTGTAGCAACAATCTTTGCCTGGACAGGTGCTCTTGCAAAACGCGGCGAACTGGATGGAACTCCAGAGCTTACTGAATTTGCAAAACGCCTTGAACGCGCTACCCTTCAGACAATTGAAGAAGGTTATATGACTGGTGACATTGCAAGAATCGCAGAACCTGCTGCAAAGGAAGTTCTTGATTCATGGCAGTTTATCAGCGCTATTAAAGAAAGACTTTAATTATTCACATAAGGAGTTTTCAAAATGAAAAAGACCGTTATTTTACTTTTTTCTGTTATGCTGATTTCTGCCGCTTTAATTTCCTGCGGTTCTAAACCTGCACAGACTTCAGAAAAGAAAGAGGCGCCTTCTGCTGAAATTGTACTTAAGGATTTTTTCATTGCTGCAAATGACGCAGAATATTCTGATAAAATCGAAAAGATTACAAGCATCAAAACTGGAAGTGCAAACAAATACCGTGTCTTTTTCATTGTTGAAGATTCTAAGCTTGATGTAAAAAAGCTTTATACCTCTTTTGATAATTTTGCGGAAGCAGAAAATACAACAGAAAGAACAGTCAGCAAGCAGACAGAAGAAACTGAATGGTTCTGCTGGCAGAATGTTTACTTTGAAGGCTATGCCGGTGCTGCAACCTTCTATGCTTATGCAGAAGACGCCGAAGGCAATAAGAGTAAGGTTGTAACCTACAGCATTATTCTGGATGAAGAAAAGAGCAGTTCAAATCCATCTGAAGAAAAATAAAAATAATTAATGCAGAACAAAATTAAAAAAATAAAAATACTTTCTGTTACAATTTTTATTGCTGCAATTCTCTTTCTTCTGCTGTTTCTATTTATAAATAGAAGTCCTTCTGGTGCTTCTAAAAAAGAAACAGCAGAACAGAACGGCAAGCTGATTCTGGGCTTTTCTCAGATTGGTTCTGAAAGTGCCTGGAGAACCCGTAACACACAGTCTATATTTGAAGCCGCTGCCGAAAACGATATTCAGATAATTTTTGATGATGCTCAGCAGAAGCAGGAAAATCAGCTAAAGGCAATACGTTCTTTTATTGTATATCAGGTTGATGTAATTGCCTTTGTACCGATTGTAGAAGACGGCTGGGATAACGTTCTTACCGAAGCAAAGGAAGCAGGCATTCCTGTTATTCTCGTAGACCGACAGATAAATGCCGACCCTTCACTATACGCTGGCTTTCTGGGAGAAGATGGTCTTGAAGAAGGACGCCGTGCAGCCCGCTTTCTTTTAAATAAGTGCAGAAACCGCAGCGGAACAATAAGCATTTACGAAATGTCTGGAACAGAAAACTCTTCTGTTGTGCGCGACCGTGCAAGAGGCTTCCGTGAAGTTATTTCTACAGATCCTAAATTCCAGATTATACATTCTGAAGATGGAGACTTTCTCCGTTCCCGTGGAAAAGAAATTGCAGAAAATCTTATAACAAGCAGTCATAAAAAGAACGGGCTTTATTTTGAAGGCCAGAAAATTGATGCAGTTTATTCGCATAACGACTCAATGACACTTGGTATGCTCGACTCAATTGAAAATTATGGAGTATATACAAAAGACACCATCATAATCAGTGTAGATGCCGAACAAAAATCAATTGATGCCTTAAAGGCCGGAAAGCTGAACTGCGTTGTTGAATGCAATCCAAACCTCGGGCCTATGCTCATGGAGCTTGTAAAACAGATTGCTGAAGGAAAAGCAATTCCACGCGTTACTTATAACAGCGAAACCTTCTTTACAGAAAACGATGATTTTTCTACCTACGAGCCGCGCGGGTACTAACGGGAGAAAAGTATGAAGCAGGACCGAAGCCTCAGAAAAACTCTTCTCGTTACTTACATCTTCCTTCTTTTTATTACTCTTATCCCTTCAGTTTATTCTGTTCTGGTTTTTCAGATTCATACAGCAAGATATAATCAGATTATTTCAAACGTAAGCCGTGCAAATAAAATCAGCTCTATTGCAAGAGATGAGATTCCAGCTGAGCTCTGGAATATTATCTGCGGTAAAAAAGAAATTGAAGACGGCGACCAGTATAAAATGAGCGATGAAATAATAACAGGTTTAACGCTCATGCTTTTAAAAACAAAAAACAACGAGAGCCGTGGAAAGCTTGAGGTTGCAACCAGAGCAAACACTACCCTGCGCCGTAATATAGACATGCTGATTATCAACATGAAAAACGGAAGCACTGTAACACAGAACGAAGCAGCCCTTGATGAAATCAGAACCATTACGGCTCTTTTTTCTGACCTTATGCAGGAGTTCATTGTAACCGAAATTGAATCTGCAAATGAGACAAACCGCTCGCTCAAAAATACTTCTATCATTCTTACTGTAATTCAGGTTATTATTACAGTCCTTGCTGTGTTAGCTTCAATTAACAGCTTTATTACCGTTTCCGGTGCAATTCAAAAACCAATCAGCGACATGGAAAAGCTTTCTACAAAGGTTTCTAACGGAGACCTTACTGCACGAATTGATATACCTCATGTAAACGAGCTCGATACACTTGCAAGCAACCTTAACACCATGACAGAACAGATTGATGTCCTTATCAAAAAGAATATGGAAGAGCAGAAGAATTTCCAGAAGGCCGAAATGAAGGCTCTTCAGGCACAGATTACTCCACACTTTTTGTATAACACCTTTGATACAATTGTCTGGCTTGCAGAAGAAGAGCATACCGAAGAGGTTGTAAAAATCACCAAGGCTTTTTCAGACTTCCTCCGTATCTCACTCAGCCGTGGTCATGAATGGATTACAATTGATCAGGAGCTGGACCATATCCGCAACTATCTTACCATTCAGAAAATCCGCTATGCAGATATTTTAAATTATAAAATTGATGCAGACGAATCCCTTATGAATTTTAAAATCATCAAGCTCGTGCTTCAGCCGCTTGTAGAAAACGCAATATATCACGGAATAAAAAATAAACGCGGCCGCGGCGAGCTTACTGTAAGTGTTCATTACTCAAATGAAAGTCATACTGCCATTCAGTTTTCCGTAGAAGACAATGGAGCAGGCTTTACAGAGGAACGTCTTGGACAGGTTCGCAATGAGCTTAGAACCGGAGCCCAGGATTCCGAAAAGCTCTCTTCCGTATATGGTCTATATAATGTTAATAAAAAATTAAAGCTTTACTATGGCGAAAAGACAAATGGGCTTATAATAGAATCAGAGGCAGGAAAAGGTAGTAAAATTTCCTTTACAATTCCTGTAACCAGCGACTTTACTGAGGAGACAGAAAATGTATAGCGTTTTTGCTGTAGATGATGAACCAATTGTACTCGAAGGAATCCGCTCTAAAATTGACTGGGAAGGAAGCGGCTTTACCTTTGCCGGTGAAGCAACCGACGGTGAAATTGCACTCTCAATGATTCATGAAATTAAGCCTGATATTTTAATTACTGACATTAAAATGCCTTTTATGGACGGCTTACAGCTTTCTGAGGCAATTAAAAAAACTCAACCCTGGATTAAAATTATTATTCTTTCCGGTCATGACGAATTTGATTATGCTAAAAAAGCAATTTCAATTGGAATCGAAGATTATCTTTTAAAACCCTTCACTCCTGATGAACTATTAACAAGCCTTAATAAAACTGCAGCTCAGATTGATAAGGAACGCAAGCAGCTTTCCGACATCTCTCGCCTCCGCGAAGAACTCAAAACCAGCGAAGCTCTTATTAAAAAGGAATTTCTGAACAACCTCGTCCACGGCTCTGAAGAAATGAATACCGTAATTCAAAAGAGCTCCGAACTCGGCCTTAATCTTATTTCGCGTTACTACAAGGTACTCATAAGCCGCATAGACAGCCGCACCGGCAACATTAACAATCAGCAGGAAGCCTGTTCTCTTTTGAACTCCTACTCCACTGCCATAAGCGAAGCTGTTTCGTTCTTTCACCATTCAAACCTCATGGTCTGCATATTTAAGGGAAGCACACAGGCCGAGCTTGATGACAACACCTTCCGTGCCGCAGAAACAATTGCTCATATTGCAACAAAAAATGAAGACTGCGTTGTCTTTACAGCCATAGGAAAAACTGTAGAACACCTTTCTCAGCTTAAAACCTCTTACGAAGATGCAAAAAGCATTCTCGATAAAAACACTTCAAATGCCGGTAATGTAAAGGATGCAGCTTCAAACAGAATTATCAGTTCAGATGATATAAACGAAGATGAAACCACAACAGGAACTTCACAGGCAGCTTCTGAATATCTTGATATTTCAGAAAATGACCCGCTCGTAGACCGTCTCAAATACGCAGGTAAAAACGACATCTCCGCAATCATCGAAGAGTCTATGACTTTAATCCGAAACAACCCTGGACAGTTCAAGGTATTTGCGTCTTATATTCTTGTAGATTTAATTTTCGCTGTTTCCAAGCTGATTGAAAAGCTTGGCGGTGACATGAAGCAGCTTAACCCGGAAATTTTACAGAGAAAGTTTATTGATGACGCGGTTCAGGATGAAAAGAATTTTACAAATATTCTGGAACAGGTTTTAAACTTTGCTTTGGAATACCGCGATTCAAAAATGACCGGTAAATATGGAGATGTAATACTCAAGGCTAAAAAGTTTATCGAAGAAAACTACGCAGACCAGAACACAACCCTTACTACAGTTGCAGAAGCTGTATGCCTGAGCCCTAATCATTTTAGTGCTATTTTCTCTCAGGAATGCAAGACAACCTTTATTGAATACCTGACAAATGTTCGAATGGAAAATGCAAAACGCCTTATGCGCGAAACTGATATGAAGGGTTATGATATTGCTTATGAATGTGGATTTTCTGATCCGCACTACTTCAGCTATATCTTCAAAAAAAATACGGGGCTTTCGCCCCGTGAATATAAGTTGAGTGTAGATAAATAAGTCGGCAAGCACAGCTTGCCTCTGAGCCATTCTTTCGATGAACCTAAAACGACCCTTTCGGCTCGTTTTTTAACGGTTCTTCGATTTTAGGCTTCAACCAGCCATATTACCCAGTTTCTTTTTTCTCTGTGAGAGAATGACACTCTGCAGGAGGATGAAGAATGCCAGCATAAGACCTGTAGTAATACTCTGCCAGTATGGCTCACGCAAACCAGAAGCAACTACGATGTTATTAATTGTCTTAAGAGACATAACACCGAACAAAGTTCCTACAACACTACCTACACCACCACTAAGCAAGGTTCCTCCAATAATCGAAGAAGCAATTGCCTGCATTTCTGCAGCAGTAGCATTAGAAGCGTTTCCGGCACCTGTATGAAGCAGATAACAGAAGCCTGCAATTCCGGCAAGAAGGCCACAAAGAATATAAGCAAGGAACTGTGTTCTTCTTACATTAATACCAAGCATAAGCGCACTTTCGTTATTTCCACCAACTGCATACAGATTACGACCAAAGCGAGTCCATTTCAAAACAGCCCAGAGAATCAGAACAACCAGAAGTGCAATTACAACACCAACTTCTATATAAGAAGGAATCCAGTTCCCATTTCTTGCATAATGACCAAGGAATGGAACATCAATTTCAAAATCCATTAAATCTGTAAAGAGCTCATTTGAAGCACTTCTAGGAACTTTACTTACTATAGTTGTCATACCGCGTGTAAAGAACATTCCGGCAAGAGTAACAATAAATGGCTGGATTTTCAGGTAAGAAACTAAGTAGCCCTGAATAAGACCCATAGCAAGACCAATTCCAAGAGACAGTAGAATTGAACTTAAAATTCCACCGTTATGATCTTCCATTACAACGACACAAACCATTGTAATAAGAGAAATAGATCCACCAACCGAAATATCAATTCCACCGGTAATCATTACAATTGTAAGACCACAAGCCGCAACAATCAGATATGCATTATTATTAAACAGATCAAGGAACTGCTGAGGATTTAAGAATCCGCCGCCCCAGATAAGCATTGCAAGCAGATACATTCCGACAAATGTACAGATTGTAATTGTAAGAAGTAAAGCTGTGTTAGAAAGCGGCTGTCTGTTTTCTTTTTTACCAAACAGATTTGTAAAAATATTTGCCATAATTATTTAGCCTCCTTCTTTGCTACAATCTTATCTTTGAGCTGACCAAGCCAGGTCTTTACAACCGGAGAACCTGCAACAACAATCAGAATAATTACAATAGCTTTATAAGCCTTTACAGCAGTAGAAGAAACCTTCATAGCATACAAAGTAATTGTAAGAGCCTGAATAATATAAGCACCAATGATAGAACCAGAAAGCTTAAACTTACCACCACCAAGTGAGTTACCACCAATAGCAACTGCAAGAATAGCATCCATTTCTATATCAAGAAGGATTGTTTCGTGGTTGATAACTCCGATACGGCAAACATTCATGGCACCAGCCATTGTTACACAAATACCAAGAATTACAAAAACAACCATCTTCATCATTACAGGATTAATACCATTTAATCTTGCAGCACGCTCATTAATACCTACAGCCTGAATATAAAGACTGAGTGTAGTCTTTTTCAGAATAAGATTAATCAGCACTATGAAAACTACAACCACAAGAATTGGAGTTGGAATTGCAATATGCGGAATAAAGTTTCCAATATAAGTAATGATTGGAGCTTCAACGTTTGGTGTAGCACCTCCGTTAATCCAGTATGCAACAGGACGTCCTGCAGTAAACAGAATCAAAGAGGCAATCATCGGCTGAATATTGAACTTTGCAATCAGCAAACCATTAAACAGACAGAAGATTATTGCAACCATACATGCAATAACAAGACCTGCAAATATTGTTCCACCATTTATTCCCCAAGCCTTGAGGATTTTTACAAATACAGAACCCGCAATGGCAGCAGATGCACCAATGGAAATATCCTGTCCTTTAGCAGCTGAGGTTACAAGCGTCATTCCTATAGAAAGAATAACAAGCTCAGAAGCACCATTCAGAATACTGATTAAGTTACCCGAAAGAACTGTATTTCCAAGATTATTCTTCATTATATCAATAGAGAAAAAGCTTGGATCCCGGATAAGATTGAATACAACCAGTACAATCAATGCAACCAGCGGAATTGCCAGCTGAGATGCAAAAAGCTTCTTTATCTGATTTAAAACTTTATTAGCCATTTTGTGCTTTACCTCCCGCAATAGTCTGCATAATTACATCCTGACGCAAAAGATCATCCTTAAGCTCACCTACAATCTTGCGGTCACGCATAACGATAAGTCTCTGACATACAGAAAGCATCTCTTCAATCTCCGAAGAAATAAAGGTAACGCTTACACCCTCTTCTGCAAGCTTAAGAACAAGTTTCTGAATTTCAATTTTTGTACCTACGTCAATACCACGAGTAGGTTCATCAAGAATCAGATACTGTGGATGAGTCAAAAGCCAGCGGGCAAGAATAACCTTCTGCTGATTTCCACCCGAGAGAGATTTAATAGGAGTTTCCTTAGAAGCTGTTTTGATATCCAGCATTTCAATAAACTCATCTGCAAGCTTTTCCTGGTCTGCACGAGGAATAGGCTTTGTAAATCCATCAAGCACCTGAAGGGCCAGAATAATATTTTCGCGGACAGAAAGATCCTGAATAATTCCGTCTCCCTTGCGGTCTTCCGGAAGGTAGCCTATACCAGCCTTCATAGCATCCTTTGGTCCATTTATTTTTACATCGCGGCCGTTAACCTTTACCTTACCGCCAGTTACACGGTCTGCAGCAAAGATTGCACGAACACTTTCACTACGTCCAGATCCAAGAAGTCCTGTAAAGCCGTTTACTTCACCCTTGTTAATAAGGAAGTTGAAAGGACGAACTCCTTCTGCACTTGAAAGACCTTCAGCCTCATAAACAACTTCACCCGCTCCTGAATAAGGGCGTTTCTGATTTTTGAGGTTTGTCATATCTTCCATGTCTTTACCGAGCATGGCAGAAATCAGCTTAACGCGAGGTAAATCTGCAATTGTGTATTCACCAACAAGTTCACCATTACGAAGAACTGTGATCTTATCACATACTTCATAAACCTGTTCCAGGAAGTGAGTAATAAAGATGATTCCTACCCCACGGCTCTTGAGGTCTCGCATCAGTGTAAACAAAAGTTCAACTTCGCGGTCATCAAGAGAAGAAGTTGGTTCATCAAGAATAAGAACCTTACAATCCATATCAACTGCACGAGCAATCGCAACCATCTGCTGAATCGCAATAGAACAGGTACCAAGCTGCTGTGTAGCCTTCGCCGGAATGTTTAATTTTTCAAGAAGCTCTGTAGCCTTTTTTTCCTGAGCACGGTGATTTACAAACTTGTAGTTACCGCGTCCTATATACATATTCTCTGCCACTGTAAGATTAGGACAGAGAGTTATTTCCTGATATACTGTAGCAATACCCAGATTCTGAGCATCCTGAGGAGAACGAATAGAAACAGGACCTTCAATTCCTGCAATTCTGATTTCGCCGGAGTCTTTTTCGTATACACCGGTCAGAACCTTTACCAGAGTTGATTTTCCGGCACCGTTCTCTCCCATAAGTGCGTGAATTTCGCCTTCACGCAGAGTAAAGTCAACATTTTGAAGAGCCTTTACTCCAGGGAATTCTTTATAAATTCCACGTGCACTTAAAACTATTTTTTCTTCCATAAATAATCCCACGTATTAAAAAAAACGGCGTAAAATATGGATTACACACTTTACGCCGTATCAAACTATTACAAGAGTTGTTTGATATTAGTCACCAAGACCGTATGTATCGATATCAGCCTGTGTGATTGTTTTAGCATCGAATCCCTTTTCTTCATTGATGATTTTCTTTGAAGGAACCTTGCCAGTCTTAATCATGTTTTCGATTACAGCAGCCTGGAATGGTGAACACTGTCCATCGTAGTTCCAGTTTCCAGCGAGAAGTTCGCGGAGAGCCCACTTGTTACAGTCGAATCCCATTACGATAACTTTTCCCTTTACACCGTGAGTAATACCAGCTGCATCAAGAGCTGCAACAGCACCCTTAGCCATATCATCATTTTCTGCATAGATTACGTTGAAGTCTTCTTTTGAGTTGATAACAGATTCAACGATCTTCTTTGCTTCATCAGCACTCCAGTTACCTGTCTGCTGAACAACCTTCTTCATTGTTCCTGCAGCAAATTCCTTGTCCAAAGCACCTGTACGTCCGAGCTGAGCGTCAGATCCCATTACACCCTGGATATGAATTACTTTATATTCTTTAAGCTTCTGATTCTTAAGCCATGCAACAGCTGTTTCACCTTCTTTAGCCATATCTGAAACTACAGCTGCATCATAAAGGTTTTCTTTTGCAGAAACCATGCGGTCAAACAAGAATACTTTGATTCCAGCTTTCTGTGCAGATTTGAGAGTCTTATCCCATCCGTCTGTAGCAGCAGCAGAAAGAAGAATGTAGTCTACACCGTCTGTAATGAACTGTGCAGCAGCATTCAACTGCTCTTCATTCTTTAAACTGTAGAAAGTCTTAACATCATAACCCTTAGCTGCAGTAAATACAGTTTCCATGTCCTTTACGTTAGCAGCGCGGTATCCTGATTCTGAAGGTGGGTTGTTAATGATACCAATCTTAATCTTTCCATCACCAGCCTTTGCCTTCTTTTTTGGAGCGGCAAACAATGATGCTACACACATAAGTGCAATAGCAACAATAACGCTTTTTTTCATCTAATTTTCCTCCTATAGATGCTTTTTTAGATTACATCGTAATATTAAGCCTGCCAGGAGTATTTTTGAATGAAGATTTTTAGGAATTTAATTTGAAATTTTTAGGAAAAAAAAAGCAGCAGAAGGAAATTCTGCCGCTTTTCTCGTAAAATGTTAGAATTTTTACAGTAAAAAGTTAAATTACTTATGGCAAATGCGCTTTTCACACTCTTTGTAGATTGCTGCTGTCTGAGCAACAACATCAGCTGGAACTTCCTTGATTGTAGGGTCACCTGCAAGGTTGTTAGCCTTAAGCCAGTCGCGTACAAACTGCTTGTCGTAAGAAGCTGGACTTCCGCCTACTTCGTACTTAGAAGCATCCCAGAAGCGAGAGCTGTCTGGAGTAAGAACTTCATCACCAAGAACAAGCTCACCGTTCTCATCAATACCAAACTCAAACTTAGTATCAGCAATAATAATTCCGTTTGCCTTAGCGTGCTCGTAGCACTTCTTGTAAATAGCAAGAGCAGCCTTTTCGATTTTTGTTCCAAGCTCTTCACCAAGGTCATCCTTCATGTACTGGAGAGTAACATTAATATCGTGACCTTCAGCAGCCTTTGTAGAAGGAGTTACAATAGGCTCATCAAGCTTTTCAGCCTGCTTGTATTCCTTAGTAAACTTGTGACCAAGGAATGGTTCACCCTTCTTGTAAGCCTCGTACATAGAACCAAACATATATCCGCGAACAATTACTTCGTAAGGAATCATCTTAAGCTTCTTTACAAGAATTGTACGGCCTTCAAATTCCGGCTTCTGGAACTCAGCAGGCATGTCCTTCAAATCACTTGAAATCATGTGATTCTTAACAATGTCCTTTGTGTAGTCGAACCAGAAATTAGCAAGGGCATTCAAAACCTTACCCTTGTCGGTAATCATAGTTGGCAGAATTACATCAAAAGCCGAAATTCTGTCGGTTGTAACAATTACCATGCGACCATCTTCAAGATCATAAACTTCTCTTACCTTACCGGAAATAATTTTCTTCATTTTTTTCCTCTTATAAATCTATTTACTCAGCAAACCGCCGAATTGAATTCCAAAATGTGAACAAAGTACATTATACTGATTTTCTTCCAAAGTGTCACGGAAACCTGTTATAAAGAGATTCGCACAAGAGGGGGAAGTCTCCCCCTGCGACGTTTGCGAAGCAAACTCGGTTACAACGCCCCCGTTGACATCTGCGGTAGTTTTGACAGGCTCAACCACCGTATTGTCACCAACTTCAATTGCATGTCTCACAACACCATCAACCGAGTCCACAACCTTAATATCCGGCTGGCAGGCCTCTTCAAAAACCTCAGTAAAATTCAAAAAGTGAGTACAGCCAAGAATTACCGCGTCGCAGTCTTCTCTACGGAAAAAATCAACCGCAGGCTTTACAGCTTCCAGACACTCCTCGCGACTTGCAGTAAACGCATTATGCTCAATAAAAGAAATCAGCTCCGGATCCGCACGGTTTACAATCGTACAGTCAGAAGCAAACTTCTTTTTCAGTTCGATATTATACGGGTTTTCGCAGGTAGCCTTTGTTGCGAGAAGTCCAATGCGGCGTTTTTTAGAAATACTTGCGGCAAGCTTAATAGCAGGAACTGTGCCCACAAACTGAATATCAGTAAACTTTGCACGCAGTGCTTCAAGAGCATTTACACTCATAGTGTTACAGGCAACAACAATTACCTTTGGAGAAAACTTTTGGCGGATTTTTTCAACAAGCTCAGTTACGCATTCAATAACCTGAACGTGAGTTTTTTCGCCATACGGAAAGTTAGCGGTATCAGCTACATAAACACAGGATGAATCAGGCTTTCTTTCGAGAAGCTTCATCATATAAGGAATACCACCAATTCCAGAATCTATAAAAACAAAGTCAGTCATTATTATCTTCTTAACTAAATAACGCGTTAAACGCATCTTTTGCTGCATCGGCTTTTGATTTGCCGGAAGCATTTTCGCCCCCTGCCGCAATTTTAGGGTTAGGACGGAAATAATCGCAGAAGTTGCCGCGTTCCTTGTCGCTTACAAACTCGGCAGAGGTCTCGCGGCAGTCATTATGAGCCCCGCTTTCATAAAACTCACACGCTTTGCAAGCATGTAAATCAGCATGACACAATGGACATTCATCCCCGCGTACAGGCTTTTCAATATTAGTCTCTTTATGGCATTTCCAGCAAATCATAATTATATAGTATCATTTTTTAACATTTTCTACTATAATAAAAATATGTTCACGCAGAATAAGTGCCTTGTACATTACTGCCGCAATCTCGCAATTTCAACCTTCGATAAAGACGGGAACATTACAGACGACAAAAACTACTGTCTGGATCATATTCCGGATCCTGGAAAATTCAAGGCTGATATTTACAAGTACATTTCTGAACATGACAAAATTGTAGGTCTGAACGTTAGCGGACTTTTGTTTTCCGACATTGACCTTTCAAATAAAAAGTTTTTCGGCTGCACCTTCACAAACTGCACTTTTAATAACATCAGCTCAAGTAATGTTTTACTTCGCATGTGTATTTTTGATTTTGCAATTTTTAATGACTGCAGCTTTATTAAAAGTAATTCGCTGTTTACTTCGTTTTCGGGCGCAACCTTTACGCATACCCTTTTTACCTCCAGCGATATAATTCAGAGTAACTTCAACGGCATTAAAGCATATCAGTCTTCGTTTGACGATTCTGACCTATTCAGCTCGCGCTTTATTGCTTCGACTCTTACAGACACTTCGTTTAGAAACTGCAACCTTAAAAAATCATTGTTTTATGATTCAAAAAGAAGCAACGTTTCATTCAAAATGTCAAATACCCGAGAGGCACTTTTTACACCGGAAGGAAAAGCTCCGCTCGAAAGCGATTTGTCTTTTGGTAACTCAATTGTAGATGGAGACCGCTTATGAAAGTTTACTTCCATCTGAACCTCGGCGGTTTTTCAAACTGCTACATTGTTGTAAACGAAAAAACCTCAGAAGCAATCATTATAGATCCGGGAAAAATTACAGAAGAAATTATTTCGCGTATAGAGGATAACCACTTAAAGCTTGTTGCCGTTTTGATTACACACAACCACGGCTCACATGCCGGCGGCCTTCACACGCTGCGCAAAATCTATTCACCAAAAATTTTTGCTGCAGACTGGGAAGTTGCCGGAGAAGATACAACTGTAATTTCCGGAGACGGTACAATTAAAATTGCAAAGATGATTGTAAAGTACATGTCGCTTCCGGGACACACCTCAGACTCGGTTGTTTACGAAATAGGAAACATTCTTTTTACAGGTGATATTCTTTCAGCTGGCGAAATAGGAAGCACAAACTCAAGTTATTCTGAATATATTTTGAAATCAAATATCGAAAAAAAGATTTTTTCTCAGCAGGATAATGTGATTTTAATGCCAGGCCACGGGCCACCGACAACCCTTGGTGCAGTAAAGGCATTTACCGCGGACTTTAAGAATATGATTCAAAGTCCGCAGAACGACCGCGTAAGAACTTAACGGTTTACCAGTGCAATATTACCGCACACAATACCGTACTTATCGTATACAAAATCATTGAGGGCTGTGGCTGCATCTTCAAAGCCGCGGCCTTCTGTTTTTCTGATGTAAGCGGCAAGCTGCGGAGTGTAATCAATAACTGAACCTCGGTTAGCAAGATGAACAAAATACTTTGCAACCTCAGAAAGCTTCTGCTGCATTATGTATGCCATAAACTCGTTATGCATTAAATATTCATCATTAATATCGTAACCAAGAGATGGCTGCGACTTAAAGTAATCTATAAGGAAATCGCGTGAAGTTGGATCAAAGGTATAATAAACTGCAGAAACAAAATTGCGGAACTCTCCATCGCGGAAGAAGATTGTATGCCAGCCTTCGTGAGCTAAGAGATTTGTACGGCTCCAGAGTGGAGTTTCGCGGGAAATAGAAACAAGTCCGCCTTCGTTTGCCTTTACGTATATTCCGTCTTCCTCAAACAGCTTATTATGAATAAGGATTTTCTTAAGCAGAAGCTCTTCTTCGTTCAGCTGGAAGCCAAGGTCTGTTGCCTTGTTAAAAAAGCTTGCCATGCTTGCCGCACTATAGTCGTGTGCATTGTAGCCGTGCATGTCGCCAAGCTCTTCGTTTGTAAGGAGTCTTCCCTTGTAGCCCTGCTTTTCTACATAAAATGCAAGGCGGCGGAAAAGCTTATCCTGAACCTCGTAGTTTCTTGTATCAAAAAACAGAATCTGTGGAAAACGGTCCCATTCGTATATTTCGTAATCAAGAGTACGCCACTGTGATGTTTTATAATTTAAGATAAGGCCCGGGTCTGTACGAACTGGTTCAAGAATCTCTCCATCTTCCGAAGCAGCTCCCTTTGTTCCGCGCATTATTAGAGATTCAACACAGTTTGCATTTTCGGCAAGCTCAGTGCGCGAGAACGGAGCGTTGAGAGCAGCTGCGGGAATTATGATTTCGCGTGCAGCACTTACATTATTTATATAGAGCTTTTCCCCACCAACATTCATCTGAACTTTTACAGAATGCTCGCGTGTAGTTTTTATATCCGGATTTTCAGAAAGTACTACCCTGTACTCAGGCATTGTCTGTTTGGCACTGCTCTGAACCGGGAATACCATTGAACTTCCCGAAAAATCAAAGCCTGTATTTTCAAAATCAACAACCCCGCCGTTGCAGGCAAAGCCGTAAAAAGGAATCTCTTTTGTTACATCAAAGCCTATTTCTGCAGGAACAACTGCGGCCGCAATAATTCTGCAGCGTACGGTTGAATAAATATAAAATCCTTCCGGTATATATTTTTCGATATTATCATTTTTCTGAACGGCAAAGGAAAGGTCAAAAAGCTCTGGTGCTTTTTTTTCATCTCCCTGAATCTGAATACGTCTTGTATCGGGATACTTTTTCT